>DINM01000101.1:12911-15179 GCA_002423675.1 Verrucomicrobia bacterium UBA5540 | reverse complement strand
TGCCGGTCAGCCGTGTGTTGCCTGCGGTCAGCCGCTGCATAAAACTCAAATCGTCCAGCGCACTACCGTTTTCTGTCCGCACTGCCAGAAATAAAAAGCCGCCCCGTGAGGAGCGGCTTTTGAATTTTCCAATGGTTGGGAAACTTATGCGTCGCCAAGCTGCCAGCGGGTGTAGCGTTTGATGGTGACGGTGTCACCGATCTCTTTGCTTTTCGCTTCGAGCAGCTGGGTGATGCTGATTTTGTCCTCTTTGACGAACGGCTGCTCAAGCAGACAGATCTGTGAGTAGAACTTGTTTAGTTTACCCTTCAGGATGCCTTCGACGATGTTGGCCGGTTTGCCTTCGACCTGTTTGGCGAAGAGGGCTTTTTCGTCTTCAACGAGCTGAGCCGGAACACCGGAGCGGTCCAGAGCGGCCGGACGGGCGGCCGCGATTTGCAGACAGATGTCGAGCGCCAGTTCTTTGTAGACGGCATTGTTGAGGGTGTCGGCTTTTTCGAACGCGAGTTCAGCCAGGACGCCGCAGGTTCCGCCCATGTGGATGTAACTGGCGATGGCGCCAGTGCCTTCGACAGTGAATTTTTCACTCTTGCGCAGAACGATGTTTTCGCCGATTTCAGCCACTTTGGCGACGATGTCGGCTTTGAATACTTCAGCCGGGTTTCCATCGCAGTCCATCGCTTTGTCCGTCATTTCGACAACGAATTTCTGGAAGATTTCGTTGCGGGTGACGAAGTCGGTTTCGCAGTTGACTTCGATCATGACGCCGGTTTTGCCGTCGTCGGAAACTTTTGCGGCAATTTTACCGTTCTTGGCGACGCGATCCGCTTTTTTTGCGGCCACGGCCATGCCGCGTTCGCGCAGCAGTTTAAAGGCTTTTTCTTTATCGCCTTCAGCTTCCTGAAGGGCGCGTTTGCACTCCATCATGCTGACGTTGGTGGCGTCGCGAAGTTCTTTGACCATGCTTGCAGTGATTTCTGCCATTGTTCAATCCTTTCAATTATTCAGCTTTTGCTTCTTCAGCGGGAGCCTCTTCAGTTTTCGGCTCATCGGCAACGGGGGCGGCTTCTTCTGCAGGAGCTTCAACCGCTGNNTCAGCGGCTTTAGCTTCTGCGTCGGCTTTGGCTTTGAATGCAGCTTTTTCCGCTTCTTTCTTTTTCTCTTTGTCGGCGGCGGCTTTTTCTTTTTTCAGTTTGTCGAGCACCTTGGCGCGTTTCTTTTTCTCTTCGTCTTCTTTGGCTTTGCGCTCTTCGCGGGCGGCTTCGGCGGCTTTACGTTCCGCTTCCTGCTCGTCTTTACGGCGTTTGTCTTCAGCGGCTTTGGCTTTGACATAAGCATCGTGCGCTTCGGCGATGGTTCCGCCGAGGATTTCTGCGATCAGGGAGAGCGAACGGATAGAGTCATCGTTGCCGGGAATCGGATACTCGACGGCGTCCGGGTCGGCGTTGGTGTCGACGAGCGCGACAACCGGAATGCCAAGGCGCTGAGCTTCGGCGATGGCCAGTTTTTCGCGGCAGGGGTNNACGACAAACATGGCGCCCGGCAGAGAGCTCATATCTTTGATACCGGTGAGGTTGCGCTCAAGCTTAGTGAGTTCGCGGCGCAGGACGGACTGTTCCTGTTTCGGATAGGTTTTGAGTTTGGCTTCATCCGCGAAGATCGCCTGAAGATCTTCCATGCGTTTGATGCTCTTGCGAACGGTCGTGTTGTTGGTGAGCATCCCACCGAGCCAGCGGTAAACGACGTAAGGCTGACCGGCTTTTNNGTTCCAACGAACAGAATTTTGCGTCCGTTGCCGACGATTCCGGCCATAAACTCCTGCGCCATCTTGAGCTGGACGAGGGTTTTTTGGAGATCGATGACATAAATCCCGCCTTTAGCGCCGTGAATGAAGCGCTTCATTTTGGGATTCCAGCGTTTGGTTTGATGACCGAAGTGCAGACCTGCGTCGAGCAGTGCCTGAATGGTTATTGTCTTTTCTGATGACATAACGAGCCCCTTTCTATAGTTCTTTTTGAACAATCCGCTTTGGCTTTCCGGGGGCAACCGGAACAGCTCTCGCTTCAGCCCCGCACATGCGGAAGCTATTAAGGGGCGAGGTTATACGCAGGAAAACCCGCTCTGGCAAGCGAATAGAGAATGGAATGTTGGATTATGCGGAGTGATGGTTGGAAAACTGCAGCAATCCAATCATCCGTTACTCCATCAATCCATTCCCCTTTATTTTTCGCCCGCGGCAACTTCGGCGATGTTGAGGGTGTGGTCCTT
>DINM01000101.1:4821-12885 GCA_002423675.1 Verrucomicrobia bacterium UBA5540 | reverse complement strand
ATAGTCGCTGACCGATTCATATTCGTCCGCCATCCGCATCTGACGGCGGCATTTTTCCATAATGTCGTGCGGCACCTGTCCGCTGACGAGTTCGCCGAGAAACACCATGATTTCTTTTTGCACGTTATCGAGGATGTTTTCCCGGTTGAAAATTTTCTTTTCGAGTTCTTCATTCGGAGCGCCGCTTTCGAGCAGTACGGCCAGTTTTTCAAGCATCAGCTCAACGCTTTCACCCATGAACAGGATTTGTTTTTGCGATTGGATGACGCTAAGCGCCGGCGTGTCGAGCATACGGACGTCCAGATAGGTGAGGTGCGGTACTTCCGTCATGCCCTTGTCCGGAACGAGTTTGGTGACCAGCTTGGCCAGCAATCCGACGAACGGCAGGAAGATCAGGGTGTTGGTGACGTTGAAAATGGTGTGCACCGAGGCAATGGCCATCATGATATGGGGATAGGAGGGTTCGCCGTTAGGTTGCATCACCATCAGGTTCGGGTCTACGCCGAGGATTTTTATGATCAGCGGAAAATAAAACGGAATCGCGATTGCCGTGATCCACAACACGCCGATCACGTTAAACACAATGTGGGCATAGGCGGCCCGTTTGGCGTTGGGNNGGTGGTGCCGATATTTTCACCCATCACCAGCGATCCGGCGGTGTAGAAATCAATCATACCGGTGCTGGCCAAGCCCATGGTGATCCCCAGCATCGCCGAGGAGGATTGAACAATCATCGTGAGGATACACCCGACCGCGACGCATTTCAGGACGCCGAAATAGGAGGTGGCTTCAACCGAGTGCAACCAGTGTAAGAATTCAGGAACGGTGCGCAGCGGTTTGAATCCGTTGCTCATCAGTTCGAGGCCGAAAAAGATCATGCCGATTCCCATCAGCGCCATACCGGTGTAGCGCACCCGTTCATTTTTAGAGAAGAGGAACAGGAAGGCAGAAATTCCGAGCAGTGGCAGGCCGTATTTTCCGATTTTGAGAGTCAGGATCCATCCAGTGAGCGTTGTGCCGATGTTGGCGCCGAAAATGACGCCGATCGCTTGCGTAATCGTCATCATGGCGCTGTTGACCAGTCCGACAACCATAACGGTGGTGATGGAACTGGATTGAATGATGCAGGTGACCGTCAGACCGACCAGTACGGCGGNNTCAGTTACAGCGGTGATGATCTTGCGCAGTCGTTCGCCGGAGACGGCCTGCAGGCCTTCCGACATGTACTTCATTCCGAGCAAAAAGATACCGAGTCCACCGAGCACCTCAAAACCAACCGTCCACAGCAATTCTGCGTTCACGTTAAAATCTCCGGGGTTAAATGCATAAAATCGGATGGACTTTATCGGTCACATCTCCATTAGTCAATTTCTAGCGTTTCCCTAATCGTACCCTAACAATCAGCACATAGATTATCCGCAGTTTTTACACAGAAGGCTAACCGGAGGGGTTCCGGAGCCGTCATCAAAGGGCCGCACGGCAATAGGGAAAACCGGCGGCTGGAACCTGAACAAGGAGTGAAACAGATGAACAACGTACGAGGATTGGTTATGGCGGCCCTGGTGGTCTCCGCATCCGGNNTCTGATGAGCTGGCCGCACTTCAAAAACAGCTCAACGAACTGTCTGCCAAAATCGCGCAGATGGAACAGGCGAACAATGAAAAGATCGCCAAACTGGAATCTGAAAACTCCAGTAAACTGGCGAAGATCGAAGCCGATGCCGCCAAGAACAAAATTCCGGCTTGGGTAAATGACACCAAATTCAAAGGCGACTTCCGCTATCGCTATGAAAATATCGATAAAGCAAATGCGCCTTATAAAGATCGTCAGCGGGTTCGCCTGCGCGTCGGGGCCTATGGCACCGTGAACGACTATGTGGATTACGGTATTCGTTTGGCCACTGGTGGTGCCAGCGCGACCTCTGCCAATCAGGATATCGATGGCGGAACAAAAAAAGACATCATGCTGGATCAGTACTACGTAGATCTTCATCCGGAACTGCTTCAGGGTGCTCATTTGATCATGGGTAAAATGCCCCAGCCGTGGAAAGGACGTACCGGCCTGATTTGGGACGGTGACCTCAACCCGGAAGGGATCGTCATCACCTACGGAACCACCTTTACGAATGGAGTCAAACTGATGGCGAACGCCGGGAGTTTTGTGCTCAAAGAAAACAAACGCGACGATCTCCAGCTCTGGGCGGCTCAGCTCGCAGCTGAAACGGAAGTCAGTGGCGCTAAGGTTACCTTCGGTGTTAGCGACTTCTACTACCAGCGTGCCGATTCACAGGGTCTGGGCGCAGGTTTGACCACCACAAACGGCAATACGATTGGAACCGGTTTCCATCTGATCGAAGGATTCGGATCGGTCGGTTTCAATCCCGGTATTCCAGTTACTCTGAACGGTCAGTATGTAGTCAATGTCGATGCGGCCAGCAGCGATGATACGGCGTACCTGTTCGGCGTTAAGCTTGGCAAAGCCAAAAACAAAGNNGTGCCGTTCCGGATGGATTCAACGACTCCCACTTTCCCCATGGAACGACAGCATCTCATGGCCATTCGTTCTGGGCCAAATATCAGATCGCCAAAAATCTTCAAGGTGGGCTGACCTACCTGATCGCTAAAAATAATCTCGATCAGGATGTGAATACCTTCCAGGCCGATCTGAACTTCAAATTTTAAGGCTCCTGTTCAAAGCCTTTGATCCGAAAGGATCGCAACCCCGCAGGCCGCTCCGAAATTTCGGAGCGGCCTGCACCTTTTGGTGCTCAGCAGAAACCTGGTGAAATTAAATGAAACCTGAACCGGATTCTAATCACCGTCTAACGGCCCATGTTTAAATTTTCCGGCATGATATACAGCAAGTCCATGCAAAGCAGGGCCGACCTGCATATTCACAGTAAGTGCCCTGATTGTCCGAGCGAGAGGTTTCTGTGTCGTATCGGTTCGCCGGAAAATACGCCTGATTCGCAGACACCTTCGGCAACGTCGTGCTCGAAGCCCACGCTTGCGGCCTCCCGGCCATTATTTCCGAAGAGGGCGGTCCGTGCGAGATCATTTGCTCGTACAACTCGGGCCTCGTGGTTAACGTCCGCAGCTCCGCTTCGCTGGCCGAAGCCCTCTGCACCGTGCGGCGCGATGAAACCTTGCGCGGCGAACTGAAAAAAGGGGCGCTCGNNAACCGTTTTTTCCAACCTTTGGAAAAATCAGACCTTTTCCACCACGATGTGGGCGCCGTGTGTTTCAATCACGCGCACCGTTGAATCTTTTTCAATAAATTCGCCGCGGGCAATGACGTTAATGCGTTCGCCGTCGAATAGCGCACGACCCGACGGACGCAGATTCATTTCAGCAACCCCTTCTTTGCCGAGCAATTCTTGACGCTCCTTCGCCGCAGAAAAGCCCTCCGCCTTATCGGTGCGTTGGCTGAGTACGATCGGCCGGAAGATTCGTGACTTCGGCAGATATTTTCCCGCAAGAAAACCGATTGCGATAGTACCGGCCGTGCCGAGCGCGAGGTTGACGATTGCATGTTGCAGCGTGTCGTTGTCGAGGGCCGGAAAAAAGTGACCGGGCATTTTCCATGTCATGGCGCTGAGCAGCGAAAAGAGAATCAGCCCAATGCCGCTGGTGCCGAGGATGCCGAAGCCGGGTGTGATGAACACCTCGGTGAAAAGCAGGGCGAAGCCGATGATAAAGATGACTACATCCTCCATGCCCGCCAGCCCCGCAATGTGGTGTCCGAAGAAAAAGAGAACNNAGAAGAATCGGCGCGAACGTGGCGATGATGCGCGCAATTTTTTCGGCGGGCGTGATTTCCAATGTTCGGATCTCCGCATTCGGTAGTCCGGCTTTTTCGAGCATCGCGGTGACATCCTTCACTGTGCCTTCGGAAAGAATGCCGTCCGCTTCTTTGTCGGTCAGCGTCAGCAGTTCGCCCGCTTTGCTTAATACATTGGTGCCGACTTTGTATTCCATTTCGCGCCGTACCATCGCTTCGCCGAGCTGCGGATCGTGTCCACCCTGTTCAGCGGCGGCGCGTACCATCGCGGCGACGGCGGAGGGCATTTTTTCCTCACCCGTATCCGGCATTTTTTCGATTCCGCCGAACGGGCTCATCATCAGCGGCGTGGCCGCGCCGATGACGCTGGCGGGAGCCATATAGATTTGTTTGGTGGAGAGCGCGATGATCGCGCCGGCGGAGTAGGCGTCTTTTTCAACAAAGGTATAGGTCGGCACGTTGAGTTCGCCGATCAGGCTGATAATTTCGCGCGCTTCTTTGACGCCGCCGCCGGGCGTATCCATCACAAAGACGACCGCGGATGCTTTTTCCTTTTCGGCTTCCGTCACGCCGCGNNATGATCGGTATTTCGTAAACCAGTGGATTTTTCCGAACCTTGGAAGAAATTTCCTGAGATTTTCCAAGGTTTGGAAAAATGAGGATGGCGAGCAGGATGACAACAAAGAAACGATATGCTTTCATAGCGCGGATTCTAAGAAGCATTCCGTGCGAAGGAAAGCAGAAAGCCCATGCCGCAAATGACCGAACTTGATCAGGTTGATGTTCCGCAGACAAAATCCGCGGACTTTGATGCATTCTGGGCGAAAACGCTGAAACAATGCGAAGACGTTCCGCTGAATGTGAAAGGCAATATTTCGGGCAACGTGCGCGATCTGACGTTTGACGGGCTCGACGGAACGCCGATCCACACCTGGCTGCTGCTTCCACCGGAAGCAAAAGACCGCGCCGTTCCGATTGTGGTGCACTGCCGCGGAGCAAATGGCAGTCGCGGGAAGCCGGCAGATTTTTCCCCTTGGCTGTCGGCGGGCTTTGCGGTGATTTCTCCCGACTTCCGTCTGCAGGGCGGAACGACTGGATCGGCCACTCCGTTTGACGGCGACGGAAAGTCCGGTTTCTGGACGCTGAATCTCTGCGATCTGCCGAATTATTACATGTTTTGCGTCTGGACCGACTTTCTGCGCGCCGTCCGGTTGGCGCGTAAAATTCCGGAAATTGATTCCAGCCGGATTGCGGTCGAAGGGCACAGTCAGGGCGGTGGTGTGGCACTGGGACTGGCGGCGCTCGATCGTTCCGTTGCGCTGTGTATGGCCGACGTGCCGAGCAGTTGCTGGATGGAGCATCGCATCGAAACCCGTAGCGGCGGCGGAGCCGGAATTGCCGACTATCTCGCGGCCTTCCCGGAACGCGCTGAAACCGTGCGCCGGAATTTGTCTTATTTTGACAATATCAACCACGCGCCGCAGATTACCTGTCCGGTTTTGGTGTCGGTCGGAATGCAGGACGTTATTTGTCCGCCGGAATGTACTTATGCGGCGTACAATAAGATCCGCTCGGCGAAAGAAATGGCGATCTATCCGGAGGCCGGACACGAGGGCGGGCGCAGGGCTCATCTGGAGCGGAAGCTGGAATTTATGAAGCGGTTTTTTGAAAAGGGAAACTGATATGGAAAACTGGTATCTCTATATTTTTGCCGGAATTGCGGCCGGCATCATCAGCTCGATGTTTGGGGTCGGCGGCGGCGTTCTGATGGTTCCGATTCTGGTGCTCGGCTTCAGCTTTGGACAGAAAAGTGCGCAGGGCATGACCCTCTTTATTATGCTGCCGATGGCACTGGCCGGAGCGATCCGCTACAAACTGAATCCGGATGTTCCCATCAATCTGCCGGTCTGCGGTATCATGGCGCTCGGCGGCATCGCGGGCGCGATGATCGGTACGCAAATCGTTTTCAATATTCCGCAGGTCGTGCTTAAACGGATCTTTGCTGTTTTCATTATCTGCACCGGCATTTACATGATCATTAAAACCCTGCCCAAACCGTCCGCCCAAGAACCGCAAACAAAGATGATTGAATCAGAATAATTATGGTCAGAATAATTTTTACTCACGCACGCACAATTCTCTCCCATTATTCTGACCTTAATTATTCTGATAAAATATGCCCCTGCTTAGTTTTCGTTGGTCGAGGGGTTATGTGAGAGAAAACGTACAGAAAAAACGAGAAAATGGGCGATTGAACCGTGATCGGAAGTATGAAAATAAAACTCAATGAACAGCCGTTTGAAACCGGTGCAAAGACGCTCTTTGCGCTGCGCGACGAAATCAAGCCGGAAGCTGACGTGGTGATTCTTAACGGCGCGGTACTGAGCGATGACGCACCGCTGAAAGAGGGCGACGAGGTCAGTCTGATTACGCGCGGCGAAACGCCGTCGGCGGATGAACTGGAAGCGCTGATGGCTTCGCGCCACACGCCGGGCGTCCATTCCAAAGTTAAAGCCGCCACCGTCGGCATCGCCGGTCTCGGTGGACTTGGTTCCGCCATCGCTGTCGCGCTCGCGCGCGTCGGTGTCGGTAAACTGATTGTGGCCGACTTTGATGTGGTCGAGCCGAGCAACCTCAACCGGCAGCAGTATTTTGTCGATCAGATCGGACTGCTCAAAACCGAGGCGCTGGTTTCCAACCTTCGGAAAATCAATCCGTATGTTGAAGTCGAAGCTCACGCCGTAAAGCTCACGCCGGATAACTTACAATTATTTGATGATGTGGACGTCATGATCGAGGCGTTTGATCGTGCGGATCAGAAGGCGATGTTGTTGCAGGCGTTCACCGCGCAGCAACCGGATGTTCCGTTTATCGGCGCTTCCGGCATGGCGGGCTTTGGGGCGGAAGAAACCATCGGCGTCAAAAAAATGGGGCGGAATATTTATGTCGTCGGTGATCTTGCAACCGGCGCGCGCCCCGGTTACGGCCTCATGGCTCCGCGCGTCGGCATCGTCGCCTCCATGCAGGCCAATCTGGCCTTACGACTGATCGTGGAAAATCATTAGCCGCGAGAGAGCGCATAGAACGCAGGGTGGGGCGATGGTTGGCAAGAGAGTTTGATCACGGATGGACACGGATTTCTCTACCGCCGTAGCCTTCGGCGAAGGTGGGTTCCAATGTTTGGAAAAAATTCACCAAGAATTTCCAGTGGGTGTACGCATGATTTACAGGATCGACTGTGTTTGGGTTGGTTGTTTTTTATCTTTGTCTTTCAGCGAATGTTTGTAGCCCCTCAATTATGTTGTATATTTCAACAAATGGGATTCGTTCATAAAGTCCGTGATGTTGTGTGAAGGCTCCTGCGCTAAACTGGTATTCACGCTGGAACTTCTCTTCATTGCGATCCACTTCTTTAGTCCAGAGACCGAGTTTTTCAAAAAGGTGTGGTGAAAGTTTTTTCGATCCAAACAATCCAGAAAAGAGAATCGCACACCAGTTGAAGGCCAAGTCTTTGCGCGGCCATATGCGGTGTTGGTTTAGAAATTCACCAAACTCCTCTGCAGATATTTTCTGTTGTCCCATCTTGTGGTAGAAATCACTTTTAGCTAGCGATACAGCGCTCATGAAAATAGAGCAAAACGGCCACCCCCATAACAACTTTCCGTTAAGATTATCTTTTGCAGACAAGACGTGGCTAGTAATGCGAAGAAGCTCATGGATATGCCTTGCCGTTAGTGCGAATTTCGTAGAGACACTTACAACCATTTCGATGCAATCATTAGCGTCTGCATACAAAAATCGCTCTTTTTTTCTTTGAGCATTGTCGGCGAAATACTCTGCAGCCACTCGGCGTGAAAAGTTTTCTGAAGCCTTTCCGTTATTTNNGGAGGCCTTGGCGTATTCGGTGGAACGGTTTTCGAAGAAGTTGGTGTGTTCGACGCCGTTGAGCATGTAGTCGAGCCACGGGAGCGGATTTTCGGGCGCGGTGTAGATGCTTTTGAGGCCGATGCCGATGAGGCGGCGGTTGGCGATGTAGCGGATGTATTGTTTGACTTCTTCGGGGGTGAGCCCTTCGACGGCGCCGAGTTCGAAGGCGGTGTCGATGAAGCTGTCTTCGAGTTCGACGGAGCGTTCGGCGGCGCAGTAGATTTCGTATTTGAGTTTGTCGGTCCAGAGTTCCGGATGCTCTTTGATAAAAGCTTTGAAGAGCAGGGACATGGATTCGACGTGCAGACTCTCGTCGCGGATGGACCAGGTGACGATCTGCCCCATGCCTTTCATTTT
>DINM01000101.1:3638-4813 GCA_002423675.1 Verrucomicrobia bacterium UBA5540 | reverse complement strand
CCTTGAAGGTGGGCAGGAAGAGCGAGCCGTAGCCGCCGGCGACATCGACGTCGGCCTGCGTGAAGAATTTAAAAATGTTCAGCAGGAGGTTTTTGTCCTTCTGCGAAATGTGTTCACTGAAATCCTTGAGGTCGTCGGCGAGGTTGACTTCGTCGGGGATCCAGGGCATCTGCTGTTGCATTTTATAGGCTTCAAACGCCCAGTCATATTCGAAGGGCTTATAGTATGTGCGTTCTTCCAGTAAAGGCATTGCGTAATCTCCTGATTTTAAGTCCGAATGACGAAATACCCAACGACCCAAAGAAGCCCGAATTCAGAAGTTCTGAATGTCAAAAGGCTGTCATTTTTAGGGCT
Source organism: Verrucomicrobia bacterium UBA5540 (assembly GCA_002423675.1). Classification (GTDB taxonomy): domain Bacteria; phylum Verrucomicrobiota; class Kiritimatiellia; order Kiritimatiellales; family Tichowtungiaceae; genus Tichowtungia. The sequence continues at coordinate 4,459 of DINM01000101.1, read as the reverse complement.
TGGATATTTAGTCATTAGAGTTTCTTTAGGTGTTTGGGTGTTTCGGGTTTTGAGCTTCCCCGCATTTCCTGCGGGAATGCGGGTCAGCCTTCACAGGCTAAACAGGTGCTTTCTTTGCTGTAGTCGAGGATGTATTCGCGCGGCTTCTGCTCGGATACGACGTCGGCGCGTTTGATGGCTTCGCTTCGTACGTAGTAGAGGCTCTTGAGTCCTTTTTTCCACGCCAGCATGTGAATGTTGTGCAGCTCCTGTTTGCTGACCTGCGCGGGGAAGANNACTGCTGCCGGTCGCCGGCGAATTCAACGACCCAGCGCTGATCGATTTCGAGCGCGGTTTTGAAGACGTCGCGTTCCCAGTCGCTCAAAAAGTCGAGCTGCTGCGCGCTGCCGCCGTGCGTGATGACCGATTTCCAAACCTCGGTATTATTCTTTCCGTAGCGTTCGAGCACTTCTTCGAGATATTTGTTTTTCATCAGCGCCGAGCCGCTCTTGGTTTTCTGTGTGAAGGCGTTGGCGCGGAAGGGTTCGATCGACGGGCTGGTGTTGCCGCAGATGATCGAGCTGCTGGCGTTGGGCGCAATCGAGAGCAGGTGGGCGTTGCGTACGCCGCAGCCTTCGCCGTCCGGGCATTCGCCGCGCTCGACGGCCAGCTGCTGCGTCGCTGCCAGCGCCTGTTCTTTGATGTGCTGGAAAATTTTCAGGTTCAGCCCTTTGGCGACGGCGCTTTCGAAGGGGATACTGTGCGCCTGTAGGTAGGCGTGAAAGCCCATCGCGCCGAGGCCGATGCTTCGTTCGCGCTGCGCCGAAAAGCGGGCGCGGCTG
>DINM01000101.1:3257-3565 GCA_002423675.1 Verrucomicrobia bacterium UBA5540 | reverse complement strand
AGCGGCATGCTGTCGTCGAAGCCGGGAATGCGCGTTGCCTGATCAATCAGGTTCATGAATTCTTCGGTCAGCACCACGCCGTGGTGCAGGTTGGTGGACTTGCGATTGACGTCGCCGCCGGTCGGCTTGCGCATATCGAGGAATTCTTCGATTTCCGGATGGTTGACCGGCAGGTAGGCCGCATAGGAGCCGCGCCGCGTGACGCCCTGACTGAACGCGAGCATTTCGGCATCAACCACTTTCAGAAAGGGGATTACGCCGGTCGATTCGGAGCCGTGCGATGTTTTGGAGCCGCAGGCACGTACGTC
>DINM01000101.1:2843-3172 GCA_002423675.1 Verrucomicrobia bacterium UBA5540 | reverse complement strand
TTGTTAGTTATCTGTTAGTAATCCTATCGGGTATGTCATCTTTATTCTCAAACTCACGAATGCTCTGCAAGCAAAAAACACAATATGTTGTATGGCTGTTGATAAAATACGCTAAATGAGGTGTTTTTCGTGTCAAAGTAAGCTTCTGGCGAATGTAAACCCTGAATTTAAGCGAAAATTTATCNNGAGCCGCAGGCACGTACGTCGCCCCAATAGCCGCCGACACCGCCGCCGAACGAGGAGAGCCACGCGGTTTCGGTGTAGTGTCCGGTAATGCCGCCGCGGCTGTCCGGCACGTAGTTCAAAAAGCAGGAAATCGGCAGGCCGCG
>DINM01000101.1:1356-2675 GCA_002423675.1 Verrucomicrobia bacterium UBA5540 | reverse complement strand
GTTATCCTATGGCCGGATTCCGGAGGCTCTGGTAGGATTCTGCGCCGACAGAAAATTTATGGATTCAGAGAAAATTTATCATGAAAAAAAGATGCGGTTGGTGCACAGGAGATCCTCTTTACATCGACTATCACGACAAAGATTGGGGCGTTCCGGTTCATGATGACCATCTGCTCTTCGAAATGCTGATTTTGGAAGGAGCACAGGCCGGGCTGAGCTGGCTGACCATTCTCAAAAAACGGGAAAACTACCGGAAAGCATTTCACAACTTTGACTGTGAAAAAGTCGCGGCCTATACGCAGCACGATATAGACCGCCTGCTCGCCGATCCCGGCATTGTGCGCAACCGGCTGAAAATTTTATCCGCCGTTAAAAACGCGCAAGGCGTTTTGAAAATCAAAGAGCAATTCGGAACGCTGGACGCCTTTCTTTGGCGCTATGTCGACGGGAAACCGATGCAGACCGCACGGGAATCACTATCCGAAATTCCGTCCAANNAGTCCAGTCCGACACGATGAGCAAAGAGCTCAAAAAACGCGGCTTCAACTTTATCGGCTCCACCATCTGCTACGCCTTCATGCAATCCGTCGGAATGGTCAACGACCACATCACAGACTGCTTTCGTTATCGGGAGTTGCAATGAAACTCTTCGACGCCCATTGTCATTTGTCCGATTTTCCAGACATTGGAAAAGTCATAGAGCGCGCGGCCGCCGAAAGCGTTACTGGAATGGCCGCTTGCGGCACATCGCCAGACGACTGGGCAAACGTTCTTCAGCTGGCGGAAGAATTTCCACAAATAATCCCGATGATCGGCATGCACCCATGGGTTGTTCCCGCCGATGGCGGGATAAATTCCAATGATTGGAAAATTTCATTCCAAACATTGGAAAAACTGTTGAGGGAAAAACCGGGCGCGGGGATTGGAGAAACCGGGCTGGACTTCCAGTCGCGTTTCACGAATCGCGCGGAGCAGGAGGCGAGTTTTGCGGCGCACCTCGATTTAGCGTGCGAGCTGAACCGTCCGGTGGCGGTTCATTGTGTGCAAGCCTGGGGACGGCTGATTGCGATTCTAAAAGAACATCCAGCGCCGCGCGTTTTGCTGCACGCCTTCGGCGGCGCGCCGGAGCTGATTCCTGAGTTAATAGATTNNCCCGCCGGATGTTCCGCTCCGAATGAGCCGGCCAATTTGATTGTTGTCGCCCGGGCCGTCGCCGCGCTGCGCGGTGTTCCGGTTGAAGAGATCGCCGAGCTGACATTTCATAATGCTCAGAAGATGTTTTTGTAATCCCCTGAAATCTCGGGGTCTTTGATTATCGC
>DINM01000101.1:0-1340 GCA_002423675.1 Verrucomicrobia bacterium UBA5540 | reverse complement strand
CGTCGAGGCGGAGGCGGGCGGCGGCGAGTTTTTCGTCGAGCTCGGCGAGGGCATTGCGCGCGTGGGTGAGTTCTTCGTCGCGAATGTTGTCGTTGATCTGTTTGAGATATTCGAGCCGTTTGTAGTCCGTCCCCAAGGTTTCCCGCATACTCCGGCGCGCTTCGGCGACGGTGGATTTGGCGGTTTGTTCAGCGAGCGGGCGCGTGGCGGCTATCAGTTTGGGAATCAGCTGCTGCCGGATGGTTTCGTGCTCGAGGAGTTTCCAGGGTTCGGAATCTTTCAGATGTTCCGCGACGGTTCCGTCTACAGCGTTGCCCTCGTGGTCGACGATGATGCTGACCGGAGTGGGGGGCAGAAAGCGGTCGGCGCAGAGTCCCGGCGGCGCGACAGTTTCGAGCACGTAGACGGCCTGAAGTTTCAGCGGGATTTTCTGGGCCGGATCGACGGCGAAGGCGCAAGTGCCGCGTTCGGAGCNNAGTGACCATGGGGTGGTCCCAGCTCATTAAGGTGGTATCGGGTCGGACGAGTGCGTCGTCGCGGCTGAAGGTGATGCGAATGCCTTCGGGGGAGAGCGGGAAGAGGTCGCTGAACATTTGATCGGGATGGAGATGGTAGGAGGCGGCGTCGAGTTGCTCGGCCTGTACACCGTATTGGTCGAAGATCTGGAGGAGATAGTTTTTGAGATCGGACGACTGCTCGCAGTCCTTGATTTGCCGGGCGATGGTTTTTCCAATGTCTGGACGGAAGGAGGAGAGCTCGAGCAGGCGGTCGCGCCCGGCGGCGATCCGCGCGCGGAGCGTTTCGTAGAAGACGCGGGTTTCAGCAATGAGTTCGTCGGTGACGTTGTCGAGCCGCGCGTCGAAGCGCTCGAGCAGTTCATAACCTCCGACGACTGGTTCGGCGAAGGCGTTGAGTCCTTCGTGGAGCCAGCGGACGATCTGTTCTTCGGTCGTTTTTTTCAGATAGGGCACGTGAATGTGGACATCGCCGCGCTGGCCGATCCGGTCGAGCCGTCCGATGCGCTGTTCGAGCAGTTCGGGATCGCGCGGCAGATCAATGAGGATCAGGTGGGAGGCAACCTGGAAGTTGCGGCCTTCGCCGCCCATTTCGGAGACGATCATGACGCGTGCGCCTTCGGGTTCGGCGAACCAGGCGGCCTGGCGGTCGCATTGCACCAGCGGCATCTGTTCGTGAAAATGGGCAATATCCACACCCGAACGGGTTTTGATGGAGTCGACGATGGCGGCGACTTCGGTTTTCGTCCGGCTGATGACGAGGACTTTCTGCGAGGGATGATCGCGCAGAAAGTCGATCAGCCAGTTGATGCGCGGGTCGTCCGG
>DINM01000090.1:6272-6513 GCA_002423675.1 Verrucomicrobia bacterium UBA5540 | reverse complement strand
CTGAACTCTGAACTCTGAACTTTTCTTCATAAAACTCTCCGCTGAATCCGATAACTGTTAACTAATAACTAAAAACTGTTAGTTGCCTGTGAGCCGTTCGTTAAAACTCGCAACCCGCACTGATTGAGAATTCCATTCCGTTTTTGTGAGAGGTTTTAACCGTATCCGCAGCCAGATATTTGGATCGGTATATCTCCTGGATTTCAGGATCTAGGAGATTTTTAGCCTTAAAGCTAAGGTT
>DINM01000090.1:0-6255 GCA_002423675.1 Verrucomicrobia bacterium UBA5540 | reverse complement strand
CGATTTTTTGGGATACACTGAAGTTGAGTGTGGCGTATTCTTTTGCATAAACACTGGGAATATAGGTTCCGGCTTCTGATCCTTTATTCGCCCCTGCAAGCAGAACGTCCCCTTGTACGGTATAAAAAAGACCTAATTGTGTTCCGGTTTTTTCAATATCATAGGTCAGATTCAGGTTATAAAGGTGGTTAGGGCAGTTTAGCATATCCCGTGTAGGCTCGGGATAACCGATGGCTTCGAGGCTTTCTTTGTCCTCTGTAGAGAGTGTGACCTGCGATCTCATCAAAGTCGCATTCNNCCCAGCTGCTGACGAAATTCAAATTCATAGCCTGTAATTTCGCCCTGTGGATAATTCACGGGCGTAATATAGAGACCGACATTATCCATATAACCCTGTGTATATTCGATGGGGTTACGTATATCTTTCTTGAACCAAGAAATGGAAATAAGGCCGCCATCATAAGGAGTCCAATCCGCTCGAAGGTCGTAGTTCTTCAATGCGGCCATCTGTAGTGCCGGATTACCGATAAACACATCCGCCCCCAGATATTCCATCTGCTGAATCGGAGTCAACTCGCGAAATGTCTGACGTGCCACGGTTTCGGTATAAGACGCTCGTAACGTCAGTGATTCTCTTGGGGAAAACTCAAATCCAAGCGAAGGAAGAATATCATCCTGCGTGTAATCTACATCTCCTGCACCGGGAGTTAAGAGCGATAGAGCTCTTTGACCCGTCAGCGGGTCTATTGTGATCCAATAAACCTCCGACTCCGGATGAACCGTAGTGCTTAACGCCGTCGTCTCATACCGGACGCCTCCGATCACTTTAAAAAATGAAGCCAGCGGAACATCGGCCATGTAGTACCACGCGGAGATATCCTGTGTTCCGTCATAAGGAGCATCGACGTTGGCGGCATACATATTATGAGTTTCCGTCGACCAATAGTCGCTCCAGTATTCATCCCAGCCCAATGCTGGGCTGCTTCCGTTCGGATCATTGAAGTTGCTGTACGAATCTTTCTCATATTTACGGACGACTTTGTCGCTGAATATCCCGAGCTTAAGGTATCCTTTCTCACCGTTCCAGTTTTCGAAAGGGAGCTTTCCATTAATAAAATATTGCTCGCTGTCCTCAACTGTTTTCTCCCAGATGCGCTGCAGGTTTCCTAGATAACTGACCGGGGGTTTGTCTTGTGTATACCCAGCATCCGTTCGGTTTGTAATAACCCCTCCGCGTCCGCTTCTTACGGTCTCTGTTGCTGGCTTCCATTTCGAACCAAAAAACCGCTTATCCGGAGTGTTGAGTGCTGAAGAACTTTTTGCAACCGTCCAGTCAATCTCCGGCTGGAGGATTTCCAGAACTCCCGGCACTCCAAACTCCGGGAAAGGAACCGTGTGGTCGCCGCTCAACTGGAGAGAATCTGTATCGCGCTCAGTATAATTCAGAGTCTGATTCCTGCGATAAGGTGCAGCATCCTGATAATCAAAACTGTTTTGTAACCCCGTTGGGTCATATCCGGGAACCACACTGGTTACAAAATAATCTTTCCCCCGGGTATCCNNGCGTAACCGTATCATCCGCTACATGCGTCAGGTTATAGAGAAATTTGAGGGAATGATTTTCCGTTTCCAGACCCAATATCCCCAAGCCACCCCACAGCACTTCTGATGAAGACCGGGAAACATCGTATAAGCTCGTCTTAAATGACTTGCCAGATGGCGTAGGATAAGGAGAGTCGCTGCCGGAATAAGCAGGCACCATTGTGTCGCTACCGAACAAAACTAACTCGTCATCCGTTCCATTTTCATAAGATGAGGCATCGGTTTTGTAATAAAAATTTCCTAAAGCCCCCACCCGCACTCCATCAAACAGTTCATGTTTCCCGCCTGCGGTCAGCGACCAGTCGTACATAGTCGGCGCATCGCCACGACGAACACCTACTGCTCCATCCCAGCTGGTACCCGAAGCTTGGGGTGTACGGGAATCATCCAGTCCCCAATAGCTGATACCACCGCCCTCGTAGGTTAAAAACCGGTCGTTCCCTGTCACCTGTGTTTTATATTTTGTTCCCACACTGAATTTTAAAACCGGCTCGTCAGGAATCCCCTTCAAAACCACATTGACCGCGCCGCCGGAGGCATCCCCCTGCTGATCGGGCGTAAACGTTTTGGAAACCTGAATGCTCTCGATAACTGCATTGGGGAATTGATCGAGCTGAACCGCACGTACCTTGGGATCGGCTGTCGGCAGGCGAACCCCATTCATCTGCGAGTTGACGTATCGATCCGGCAAACCGCGAACGACGGCATATTTACCATCCTGCACGGTTGCTCCGGCCACCAGACGCAACGCTCCGGCTGCATCGCTTGCCCCGGCTCGGTTCATCAGATCCGCACTGATGGAGTCCATCAGAGCGGGCGCTTCCATCCGCAGATTCAACAAACCCTCCTCCGAATTTCCGCCAAGGGTCATGTCCTGTGCGACAAACTCTTCCATCTCGGTGAATTCGCCGCTCAGAGACATATCCGCATCGGTCATCTGTCCGCCGGATACGATCACATCGGCCGCAACCTGACGGGTGTAGCCCTCTTTGGAAAAAACCAGTGTATAACGACCCGGTTCGACCTGACTGAAAATATAATTCCCCTCATCGGTCGCGGTGACCTTTTCGCCGGTTTCGGCAATGGAAACCTGTGCTCCAGCCACTGGAGCATCAAACTCTTTGTCCAAAATCAGACCGCGTATCCCGCCCGCCTGCTGGGCATAGACAGATACGCCCACAAAAAATATCCCGCAGAAAATGGAAACTTTATTAGCCACAAAAGAGCGCATAGGTCGCAAAAAGAAAGAGCAGAAGCACCGCTGAAAGCCGTTGTTTCGTGAAACGAAACGGAAAATGGCATGTTCCAAAAAACTCCAACCCTGTTTGCAGTTTTTGGATACATTGCCGTTCTGATGCTTCTGTTCTGTATTACTCATAGCCGATGGATTGATTAGTGTGAATTAGTGTCGATTAGTGGTGCTTTGTGTTCTCTGTGCTCTTTCGTGGCAAAAGTTTTGTGTTTCGGAATTACACGCGCAAAGCGCGTGCTACCACGGATCGCCGAGATTGGACTGTATTTCGCGGATGCGGTTCCAAAGCGCTTCATCCGGCTCAGCTTTGTTCAGCGCCATGGAAAGGCAGATAGCGGAAAGATCTTCAGCGCGCGGACGGCTGTTCGGGTTTTCAACGGAAGCCTCTGCCGCCTGTTTATATACATCCAGTGCTTTACCTGAATCACCCATTGTTTTGAACGCCTCGGCGACAGGAACCAGTGCATCCGCCTTATCGATGTTGATAATCTCCGCTTTGTTTTCATTGAAAAGGACTAGGGTTTCCTGCATTTCTGCGAGAGCGGGATCTGTGTCTCCGCACCGGAAACGAAGGGCTGCCAGCCGAGCTGCCAGCGGCATTTGATACTCAGCAGGCCATGTCTCACCATCCAGAATTTCCCGGGCTTCATTAACCAGTCTCAGCGCATTGGTTTGGTCCGAATAATCAAGCGAGAATCCTGCCATATCTGCGAGCAGCCCGATGCGGATGAAGTGTGGCGTTTTTCGCCATGAGGCTTTGATTTTCTCTTCTACGGCGGCCCGACGAGTTTCATCATCATAAAACCGATTATACAATTGCACGCTGGCTTTGAGTGCATTTTGAACCAGGTCAAAATCACCTGAAGCCGTCAACTGATTTAACGCGTCCATCTGGGCATCAAACTCATCGTCCTTACAAATCTGTGCAGCGGTCAGCTCTGCCTTGCCAGATTCGGACGGCTCCAGATTGCATGAAAATTCTTTTGACTTATCGGTTTGTCCCAACAGGAGATGAGCCTGAGAAATCCGCGCTTTAATCCGGTCGCGCCGCCAGTCTTGATCAGCGATTGCAGAGATATCGTCCGCCAGTTTCAAGTAATGCGGCACATCATTTGTTAAATTGTGCTTCGCGCAATAAAAAGCGTAGTCAGCGTACCCGGCACCTTTGCGCCAGTTGCCTATTTTTTTAATATACGAAAGTGCCCGTTGCGGCTGACTGAGTTCAAAGCAGGCCGTCACAACCGCTTCCTGAGCACGCGATCGATCTTTAATGTGCGGAACAACCGGCATAGCAGTTGCCACATCAAAAGCAGTTTGAAGCAAATTCGTTTGGAAAGCCGCCAGCGGCTTGTCCTGTGGTGCAGAAACCTTCTGCTGCGGAGAACACGCGGTTAACCCGGCGATCAGCAGGACGATTCCCGCCGTATACCATGCGCCATGCGCCATGCGCTCTGCTCTCTGATCTGTTAACGATGTTCTCATAGGTTGCTCACAATTTTAAGGGTAAAAATCTGATGGCAGCAGAGCTGCCATCAGATCGTTTCGAACCGAATGAATTACAGAACGATTGCGCGATAGAACTTCGCGGAATCGAAGGAATCCAGGTCGGTGGCCGACATGATTGAACCGTCGCCAACAACCGTAGCAACCGGAGCCCAGCTCTTCATATCGCTTGATTCTTCAACCGTGTAGACCACGCCAGCGCTAGTCTGGAAGAAGGTCGAAGCAGTCATCTGGATAGTCGAAGCCGGATCAGCCGGGTTGGAGTCGGTGGTCATGCCGTAGGCATAGACAGCGGTCCATCCTTCCAGCCAGTTCTTGTCGGCAGAAAACGCACCCTTATACGGGGCGGCGGTGAAGAAACCGTCTTCCTCGACCGGATTGGCCACAACCAGCGCATCGTTCTGGGCGCGCGGATTGATGTTAGTAACAAGGGCAACAGGCTTGGTGCCACGGGTTACTGTCGGACCGCGGGAAAAACTGACAATCGGATCATCGGTCGTTACGATGTTATCCAGATTGGTGTTGCTGGCATAAGCGCCAAATGAACCGTTAAGAACGCCCAGAGCCAACGCTTTGTCCCCAGTGTCATCCTCGTTCACATAGTTGAACAAGCAACCGGTGATTTCGCACATATAACCGGATTTCTGTGCCGGGTACATGGCTGCAATGTCAGTCCCATACGGACCGGTCGTGATCCAGTTGGTGGTGTAGTAGGAATCGTAGGGAGTCGTCCACAGCGAAGAAAACGCATCATATTCCAGCGTACCGGAAGTTGCTTTCCCCTTCGAGTTAGTTCCGCCGTCCCAGGTTCCGTACAACGCATACTGATATCCCTGGGCACCGTCTTCGTCGGTACCGTCCAGACGAACAACTTCTTCACCAATATCCATGAAGATACAGTTCTTATACTGCACACGGGCATTGTCACGCCAGGTCGTTGCCCCGTCGCCGGAATCGGGGTTCCCGATCACCGTAAAGTTAGCAATGACGGTAGTCGTTGCCGGCTGGGCATCGGAGTTTTCCGCGCCGTCGATTTCCAAGCAGTTATCACCGAGACCGGATCCTTGTTCATCATCGGTGCTGTACCCCTGAACGATCAGACCGAACTGGGCTTTCCCACGCCAGCCCTGGTCAACATCCATACTGTCGTCACCGATGTTCNNCCACCCCAGGTTTCGATACCGTCGTCCACGTTGTTCATGATATCGATGTGGTCAACATCTGTGCCGCGACCGATACCACCCATGGACAGACCGTTCAGCTCGTTGCCGAGACCAATCACCTTGCCGCCGTAACGCAACGACAGATAGTGCAACGCACCGCTGTCGTCGTTGTCATCGTTACCGCCGTAAAACACATCATTGGTTCCGTCGGCAGTCAACCCTTCCATCTGAACCACATTCAGACCGGTCGGGGTCTTGGTGTTGCCCGGACGGCTGCGGTTGTAGTCGGAAGAAGCCGCGATCAGCCCCTTACCCATAATGGTCAGGTTGCCCCATTCATTACAGCCTTCGTGCCAATTCACGAGATCGTCTAGCGTAGAGGTCATGATGACTGGCGCATCTTCGGTACCATTAACATAAATCTTGGCACCGCGGGAAACCGCCAGCGATCCGCCGACGTTTGCCGTACTCTGCACCAGTGTGCCGGCATTAATCGTCAGAGTTGCCCCCGGACGAACGAAGATCTGCTTGGTCAGGTTATACACATTGTTTGAGGTCCACGTTGTCGATGTGGTGATATCACTGGTGACATCAATGTTAGTCGCTCCGGCGATGCCCGCCGCAACTGTCATGCCCATAAGGGCGAGTACTAATTTCTTATTCATTTGTATTAAACTCCTGTTCTTAAGTTTTCAGATTAGGAAATGAAACGGTTTCCACGACGGCGAAGCGCAT
>DINM01000042.1 GCA_002423675.1 Verrucomicrobia bacterium UBA5540 | reverse complement strand
AGGTCATCTGCGTCAGGTCGTTGGTTCCGAAGCTGAAGAACTCGGCGGTTTCGGCCAGTTCGTCGGCCGTCAGAGCGGCGCGCGGAATTTCAATCATCGTGCCGACCATGTATTTGAGCTTCACGCCTTCTTTCTTGATCACCTCTTCGGCGGTTTCTCGAACGATCTTTACGAGGAAGTCGAGCTCGGCTTTGGTGCCGACGAGCGGAATCATGATTTCGGGCAGTACTTTAATTTTTTTCTTCGCTTTGCCGACTTTGCAGGCGGCGGCGATGATTGCAGTGGTTTGCATAACGCATAGTTCGGGATATGTGACCGAGAGGCGGCAACCGCGGTGTCCGAGCATCGGATTGAATTCGTGCAGCTGTTTCACGCGGTCGGCAACCTGTTTCGGCGATACATTCAGACGTTTCGCCATTTCCGCCTGATCTTTAGCGGCGTGTGGAACGAATTCGTGCAGCGGCGGATCAAGAAGACGAACGGTGACGGGCAAGCCGTCCATCGCTTTGAAGATACCTTCGAAATCCTTCTGTTGAAGCTTGAGCAGTTTTGCGAGCGCCTTTTTCCGACCGGCCTCATCTTCGGCAATGATGAATTCACGAATGGCCCAGATGCGGTCGCCTTCGAAGAACATGTGCTCAGTGCGACAGAGGCCGATGCCTTCGGCACCGAACGCGCGGGCGTTTTGAGCGTCTTTCGGGGTGTCGGCGTTGGTGCGCACGTTGATTTTTCGATTGCTGTCCGACCACTGCGAAACCTGATCGTACATTTTGTAGATCGGGTGTTTCTTGGATGCAGCATTGTTATCAATGACACCGGAAACGACCGGGCTCGACTGGGTCGGAATCTGGCCTTCATACACCATCCCGGTGGAGCCGTTCAGGCTGATGAAGTCGCCCGCTTTATAGGTTTTTTTTCCGACAGTGACGGTGCGTTTTTTGTAGTCGATCTGAAGTGCGCCGGCGCCGCAGATACAGCATTTTCCCCAGCCGCGCGCGACAACTGCCGCGTGGGAGGTCATACCGCCAGTCGAAGTGAGAACGCCCTGTGCCGCCCACATACCGCCGACATCTTCGGGGCTGGTTTCGTGACGAACAAGGATGACCTTCGCAGAGGGATCCTTGGCCACAGCCGCCTCGGCTTCTTTGGCATCAAAAACAATTTTTCCGACCGCAGCACCGGGCCCGGCAGGCATCGCAGACGTGATCAGCTTGGCTTTCTTTTCGGCTGCGATGTCGAAAATTGGAAAGAGCAACTGCTCCAGATCTTCGCCACCGATGGTCATCAGCGCTTCCTTTTGCGTCAAGATTTTAGAAAGCGTTTTTCCGGTGAAGACATCTTTACCGGTGGCCATTTCGACCGCCCAGCGGACGCCCGCCAAGCCGGTGCGTTTGGCGTTTCGGGTCTGGAGCATCCAGAGCTTGCCTTCCTGCACGGTAAATTCAACGTCCTGCGGATATTTATAATGCCGCTCTAGGCGATCCATGATTTTAAGAAGGTCGCTGTGTGCCTTTTTCCAAACCGCCGATTTTTCGTTTGGCATGTCGTCGATATTTTTCGGAGTTCGAATACCGGCTACGACGTCTTCTCCCTGCGCGTTAATCAGATATTCCCCCATCGGCCTGCTGTCTCCCGTTCCTCCGTCGCGGGTAAATGCCACACCGGTGCCGGACTCTTCACCCATATTGCCGAAGACCATTGAGCAGACATTGACGGCAGTACCGAGCAGTCCGGTGATCTTGTTGATCTGGCGATATTTTTCTGCGCGTTCGGAATTCCACGAACCAAACACGGCGCGGATGGCCAGATCGAGTTGCTGCATCGGATCCTGCGGAAACGGCTTCTTCACATGGGTTTGGTAGACCTTTTTGTAAATATCGACCAGTTCTTTAAGCTGCTCGGCGGTTAGGTCTGTGTCTTGCACCGCTTTATATTTTTTCTTCAACTTCTCGATTTCGACTTCGAAATGGTGGTGTTCAAGCCCTGTATAGGGGCCCATCACCACGTCACCGAACATGTCGATGAAACGACGGTAGCAGTCCCATGCGGTACGCTCGTTGCCGGTCTGTTTAATGAAGCCGAGCACGGATTTATCGGTCAAGCCGAGATTGAGAACCGTGTCCATCATACCGGGCATCGAAATCGCGGCACCAGAGCGGACGGAAACGAGCAGGGGATCATTCGGATCACCAAGTTTTTTACCCATCAGTTTTTCGAGTTTGCTCAGCGTTTTTTTGAGCTGATCTTCCATGCCTTCCGGATATTTCCCGCCACATTTGCTGTAGCAGGCGCAGGCTTCGGTGGAAATTGTCAGGCCGGGCGGAACGGGAAGTCCCGCATTGGCCATTTCTGCAAGGTTGGCGCCTTTGCCGCCGAGAATGGCCTTCATGGTTTTGTCGCCTTCGGTGTTTTCTTTACCGAATCCGTAAAAGTACACGTACTGTTTATTCGCCATCGAGTTTCTCCAGTTTGTTTTTATCTTTTAAAAATCAGCTCAAGGGAAAGCATCTCCCGCAAAGCGCGCATGCTAACAAAGCGCTCGGAGGAGTCAAGACGGGGGTGAACGCAACGACTATTCAGCAGGACGTTCGGCGCGAAATGACTCCACCGGCACGGGAAGCTCATCGCGATCCAGAATGCCATTATGATCGCTATCAGCCAGCGGATTCACATATTCATACGCCCCGATATCTTCACGCGCATGTCCATTGTTGTTGCCATCCAAAATGCGCGGATTGCCGAGCAGATCGGCAACCAGAAAATTGTTGGTGCCCGCGTCGATCAGTGCAGAATTATAGGTCGGCAGAAAAACGCCCTGATCCGTGTTCTTAAATCCCGGCTCCGCGTCGATATTTCCGGATCCATCACCCTTCGGCATGCTGCAACAGTAGCTCATCTCAACATCGATAAAATTATGATCGCCACGCAGGGTTTGATTGTGATGTAGCACCGTGTTCTGCGCCGATCCGTATGCCGCGCCGCCCCCCATCTGCTCGGCGCGATTATGCGTCACGGTGCAGCTATGCAGTTCGCAGTGCAGCGTCCCGCCGCCAAAACGTCCAGCACGGTTATACTGCACGAGGCAGCTGCCCAGCCGTGCGCCGCTCGCGCCGCCGCCGGATCGCTGTGCCGTGTTCCCCGTAAATGTACACCGAAACGCATTCCCGCCGTACAGTCCGCCGCCGTACCACAACGCCGTATTGCTGATCACCGTACAATTCACTAATACACCACCCGGCTCGCTCCAGACGCCGCCGCCCGACAGCGCTGTGAACTTATTGCCTTCCGGGCCTTCCTTCATCGTCTCACCGCCGGTAATCGTAAAGCCGATCACCTGCACACCGTTCGTCATATAAATACAGCGCGTTGACGGTCCGCCCGCAATAATCGTCAGCTCTGGGCCTTTCTCGCTACGCAGCGTCAGCGGCTTATCGATCACCAGCCGCGTCGCCGGACCTTTCTGATCAACCTGCCGGCCTCCCATATCATAGGTGCCGGGCGCCACCACAATCTCGTCGCCCGGATTGGCCTTATCGATGTACATCTGAAGAGTGTCCGGCGCATTCTCCGGCACATATGTCGTCCGGGGAACCGGCGGCATGGGCGTCACAAGCAGCGGCCCGCCACCGCCAAACTCCGCCGTATTGGTAAATATTGCAGGAACCGCGTCGTTCGGATCGCGGAACTGGGCCACAATCCGCGCCAGCTCGTTCGCCTTCAGTGCGGAAACCATTTGAACGACCTCCGGAAGCGGAGTCATCGGCGGAAAATCCTTTTCCTCCTGCGCAAATGCCGCTGACGCAGCCAGCAGGATTGAAAAACAGCCTCTCTTCATCTTCATAAACGCCTCATTTCCAAAAATCAGTCTTCGCCAAAGGCTTCGCCCCGACAAGTTGGAAGATTTCTACCCGATTTTTCCACTGTTTGAAACTTTTTATTCCACATCCAGCGGGCCGCCGGGACGATCCTGAACAACCGTGTGTCGCGCATGCGCGGCGGGTTCCGGCCAGTCCTCATTATAATGGAGTCCACGGCTCTCTTTGCGCCGCTGGGCGGAGCGGACAATCAGATCGGCAACCGCGGCAAGGTTGCGCAGTTCAATCAGATCGGCAGTGACGAGATATTCCTTATAATAGTTGCGGATTTCTTCGCGAATAGTGTGAATACGGCGACGTGCGCCCGCCAAGCGCCGGTCAGAGCGGACAATGCCGACATAGTCCCACATAACCGAACGCACTTCGTTCCAGTTGTGTTCGACAACGACTTCTTCGGTACTGGAAACCGCGTCGCCGTACTCCCAGCGCGGAATCGTGATATCCGCCACCGGATTGGTTTTCCCGCGTCGCTCGCTTGCGCTCGCAAGCGGCTGGCAAACCTTGGAAACGTCATCGGCACAACGATGCCCGCAGACCAGCGCTTCGAGGAGAGAGTTGCTCGCCAGACGGTTCGCGCCGTGCAGGCCGGTGCTGGAGACTTCACCGATCGCATAAAGTCCCGGCAGGTCGGTGCGTCCGTTGACATCGGCGACCACGCCACCGCAGGAATAGTGCGCGGCGGGAACCACCGGCACCGGCGCGCGAGCCATATCGAAGCCGTACTTCAGGCAGGCTTTGTAGAGCGTCGGGAACCGCTGCTGCAAAAAATCTGCGTCACGGTGCGAAATATCGAGATAAACGAACGGATCGCCATGTTTTTTCATGACGGAGTCGATAGCGCGCGCGGTAATATCACGCGGAGCCAGTTCGCCGCGTTTGTCGAAGTCATAAACAAATTCGTGCCCGCGCCGATCAATCAGCTTGGCACCTTCCCCACGTACCGCTTCCGAAATCAAAAACGTTTTGGCATCGGGATGATACAAGCAGGTCGGATGAAACTGGATCATTTCCATATCGCGGATCGGCAGTCCGGCGCGCCATGCCATGGCGATGCCGTCGCCGGTGG
>DINM01000041.1 GCA_002423675.1 Verrucomicrobia bacterium UBA5540 | reverse complement strand
GGCTTGACAATTCTTTGGCCCCGGTCTTTGTGAAGGCAATGACCGCGCCTTTGGAAGCCGCATAGTTGGCCTGGCCGGGATTGCCGATGAGACCAATGATCGAAGCAATATTCACGATGCTACCGGAACGCTGCTTCATCATGCCGCGCATGGCCGCTTTGGTGAACAGAAACACGCCCTTGAGATTGACATTGAGAACCGCGTCCCAGTCCTCTTCGCTCATGCGCATCANNCCGCGAGGTCGGCGCCATCGGCGGCAAGTTTCAAAGCGATCGCCTGACCGATGCCGCGGGCGGCTCCGGTTACTAATGCAATTTTTCCATCAAACTGTCCCATGAAAAATTCCCTTCACTACGTTTTTGTTTTTCTTGCGGTTCAGGCTTCCAAATCGGAAAGTGCGCCTATGTTAGAGACCGAGACGGTCTTGTCAATACGCTTCATCAGGCCCGCCAGCACCTTGCCGGGGCCGCACTCAACGGCCTCCGCAACACCTTGCGCGACAATATACTGCATCGATTCAACCCAGCGAACCGAGCCGGTGATCTGTGCCACCATATTGGCGCGAATCGCGTCAACGCTCTCGTGAGGAGCACCGGTGACATTCGAGAGGACCGGAATGGCGGGTGCATTCAACGTGATACTTGCAAGGAACCCGGACAGTTGGTCCGCGGCGGGCTGCATCAGCGGAGAATGGAATGCCCCGGCAACCGGAAGCGGCAGAGCGCGCTTGGCTCCTGCTTCTTTGCAAAGCACTTCAGCTTTTGCGATCCCTTCGGCGGTCCCGGAAAGGACGATCTGCCCGGGCGAATTGATATTCGCCATCGTAACGCCGGTTTCGACGGCGATCTTTTCGAGCGGTTCTCCGTCGAGTCCGATGACGGCGAGCATACCACCGGGATTAGCTTCACAAGCGGCCTGAATGAATTCGCCGCGTGCTTTAAGAACACGCAATGTGTCTTCAAAGGAAACGACTCCTGCAGCGTAAAGCGCGCCCCACTCGCCAAGGCTGTGCCCGGCGGCGAAATCAAAATTCATCGGCTTTTTCAGCTTCATCGCCTCAAAGGCGGCGGCGCTGACAGTAAAAATCGCGGGCTGAGTGTTGTGCGACTTTTTCAGCTCCTCTTCAGGACCGTCGAAGCAGATGGCGGCAATGTCGTAGCCGAGCACACCGTTGGCTTTTTCAAAGAGCGCTTTACACTCCGGAATCGCGTCATAGAAATCGCGGCCCATGCCGACCGACTGTGAACCCTGTCCGGGGAAAAGGATAGCTTTCTTCATTTCGTCCACTCCACAATGTTTGCGCCCCAAGTGAAGCCGCCGCCAAAGGCGACCAGCAGAATCAGGTCGCCTTTGGCGATCTGTCCGGATTTGGCGGCCTCGTCAACGGCAATCGGCAGCGCCGCAGCTGAGGTATTGGCGTATTTTTCGACATTCAGGAACATCCGCTCCTGCACATCGAGACGCTTACCGATGGCATCAATAATGCGGGCGTTGGCCTGATGCGGGATAAACAGTTTGATGTCTTCGGCACAAAGGTCGTTCGCTTCGAGCACTTCGACCACCGATTTGGTCATTTGGGTCACGGCGTGTTTATAGACTTCGCGCCCTTCCATTTTGAGATATTGCTCATTGCGATTGAGCATGTCATGGGACATGGGATTGCGCGATCCGCCGCCGGGGGTCCAGAGGAGCGGAGCGAGCGAGCCGTCGGAACCGAAGACGCTCTTCATGACACCGCGTTCAGCACCGGTTGCGCGCAAAACGATGGCGCCTGCGCCATCGCCAAAGAGCACGCAGGTGTTGCGGTCTTTCCAATCGATAAAGGTGCTCATTTTTTCCGCACCGATGACCAGAGCGGTATTGACCGCGCCGCAGGCGATCTGGTTTTTGGCGGTTTCGAGCGCATAGAGCGATCCGGAGCAGGCGGCGCCGAGGTCGTAGCAGTAAGCGTTTTTTGCCCCGATTTGTTCCTGCACAAAACAAGCGGTACTGGGGAAAAACATGTCGGGCGAAAGTGTGGCGACAATCAGCAGATCGACTTCATCCGCGCCGATTCCGGCGTCGGCCAGCGCTGCCTGGGCGGCGGCGGCGGCGAGATCCGACGTAGCCTGATCGTCGCGGGCCAGCCGACGCTCGCGCATGCCGGTACGCGAATAGATCCATTCGTCGTTAGTATCCACGATTTTTTCCAGATCACGGTTCGTAACCGTCTTCTCAGGAAGATAGGTGCCGGTTCCGATAATCGAAACCGTACGCAGACTGTTGGCGGAATTACTCACTGTCTTTGAAAACCTCGTTGATCTTTTCTTCAATCAAGCTGTTCAATTTCTGCTCGATGGCCGTACGCGCTACGCGAATGGCGTTGTAAACGGCAAACGAGGATGATGATCCGTGTCCGATAATGCAAACCCCCTTAACACCCAGTAGCGGCGCACCGCCGTAGGCTTCCGGGTCCACTTTAGCTTTAATTTCCTTAAAGGCTCCGGAGGCTTTGAGAATTCCAGCGCCAATTTTACGGGTCAGCGAACTGGAGAACGATTCTTTGATCCACTGTCCCATAGCATGCGAAACGCTTTCGCTGGTTTTCAGAACGACATTGCCGACAAAGCCGTCGCAGACGGCCACATCGACCTTGCCTTCAAACAGGTCATGGCTCTCGACATTGCCAATAAAGTTGAGGTGCGATTTTTCCAATAATTGGAACGCCCCTTTGGTGTTTTTACTGCCTTTGGAATCCTCTTCGCCGATGCTCAGCAGGCCGACGGTCGGATTGGGAATGCCAAGAATATGTTCGGCATAGATATCGCCCATCGCGGCAAATTCAACGAGCATTTCGGCCGTACAGTCGGTGGTGGCACCGGCATCGAGCAGAACAAAGGGGTGTTTGAGCGACGGCAGAACCGTGGCGATCGCCGGACGATCCACTGTATCGAGCGTACGCAGCCGCAAGGTGCTGGCCGCAACGGCTGCACCGGTGCTTCCGGCAGAAAAGATGGCACTCGCTTCACCGCTCTTCACCATTTCAACGGCGCGCATGATCGAAGAGTCCCTTTTGCGGCGAAGTGCCAGCGCAGGCGATTCATCCATTTCGATCACTTGGGAGGCGTGGCGGACTTCGATGCAGGCGGGAATCTCACCATATAGAGCCAGCTCGGTCTTGATGGCAGTTTCTTCGCCAACAAGAAAAAGCTTTTCTATCCCGGGAAGACCGCGCGCAGCCTCGACGGCTCCTTTCACAATCTCACGGGGGGCATAATCGCCGCCCATGGCATCAATGGCAATACGCATTGGATTACTCGTCAGTGACGGTAATGACTTGGCGGCCTTTGTATTTGCCGGTGGCCGGGCATACGCGATGCGGCAAAGCAGGCGTCCCGCTCTCGGTGTCAAAACCGGCTTTATTCAGCTGACGCTTCATGTTTTCCGAACGGGTGCGTCTCGTTCTGCTTTTCGATGATTTTCTTTTTGGAAGGGCCATTTCTATAATCTCCCGCTAAACTGCTTTTGTACAAAGGCTTGGCATACTATCAGCCTTCTTCTGTTTTTCCATTATAAATTTAAACTATTGAGCGCGCTCCACGACCCGCCCTCTTCCATCTTCCGGCAACCGCATNNCTTTTCCGCACTGATCACACAGTCCTTTGCATGCCTCGCCACACAGCGGAAAGAGCGGCAGACTCAGCAGAATCGCCTCGCGAAGCTCCTCTGTAATGTTCACTTCCTCGGTTCCCTGAATCCCGGGGAAGTCGCGCAGGAAACCGGAATCGGAGACCGTTGTCGAGAACTTTTGCATACATCTTGCGCAGGTTGCCTCCAGCGGAGCGGACAGGGTTCCTCGCACAATCAGGATCTCGTCAACCAGCTGAGCATACAAATCGCAACTCACCGGCCCGACCGCGCGAAACTCATCCGCCTCGCTCAGCTCCAGGATCTCGCCCGGCTCCTCTTCGTAAATCTTCAGTCCCGATTCGGGAATTTTGGCTACATTGATGATCATATGACGAACTATGAGGGATGATTTATGAAAGATGAAAGCGGATTTATTTCTTCAATTTGCCGGCCAACGCGTTAGCGACGGCCGCCGGAACAAACTCGGAAACATCACCACCAAGAGAGGCCACCTGCTTTACATTGGTCGAGCTGAGAAAGCTGTAATCCTGTTTGGGCATCAGAAAGAGCGTTTCGATATCCGGAGCCAGCCGGCGGTTGGTCAGCGCCATTTGGAACTCATATTCGAAGTCCGANNCCCCCTTCACATTCGTCACCCCCGCCACTGACTTTTTAACCAAATCGACGCGTTCTTCCTGCGAAAAAAGGGTATTTTTGCCCGTCACAGCGGCAACCGCGACGGTCAGTTCCGGGAAAATCTTCGCCGCACGCTCGACCACATCAAGGTGGCCCAGCGTCATTGGATCAAAGGTTCCGGCATAAACGGCTCTTTTATTCATTTCGTCTGCTCCAGAAAAAGCATTCGGGTTCCCCCGTATCTCTTTTCCTTAATAAGGTTCCAGTCAGGAGGTACACTATAGGCCTCGCGAGAACGCATTTCAAACACCAAGATCCCGGCGGGCGCCAGCACATCGCGAAGCGCCTCCAGCAGTCTGGGCAGATCGGCCTCCTCATACGGCGGATCGGCAAAAATCAAATCAAACGGATCCGCACCGCGTTTCAAAAACTCGTAAACATCCGCATGAATCGCCTGCCAGCTGCCAAGACCTGCATTTTCCAAACCTTGGAAAGAAGCATCGCTCTTGCATTGCGAAGCGCTGTGCCCCGACGCAGTCGGTTCCAAGGATTGGAAATTTTCCTGCAGAATTTTCCAATGTTTGGAAACTTTCNNGACCCAAACTGCCCGACCCGGCAAACAGATCGAGTACCCGTGCGCCCGGAACGCGCGCGGCGAGCGACGAAAAGACCGCTTCGCGCGCCTGCTCCATCGTCGGCCGCAAGCCATCCTTCGGAACCTTGAACGTCCGCCTGCCTAAAAGTCCGCTGTTTATTCGCATAGTTTCGCAGGCTATCGCATCCGCTCCGCCTGCGAAACGATATTTGTTATTGGACATTGGATATTTGCATCCGAAAATGTGCGCCTCCCCCGAATAACCAATAACGAATAACTGATAACCGCCCGCTTTTTTATGTTTTCAGCGGGCGATTCCTGTACATAATGCGCATCTTCTTATGAAAGAGACACGCAACCAACTCAAACGGGCAAAACGGATCGTCGTTAAAGTCGGCAGCCGCGTCCTGGTGGACGCCACCGGCAAGCCCGACCACGAACGAATTTATACACTGGCTTCCGATCTGGCCAGTGCACACGACAGCGGTCTGGAAATGATCCTCGTCTCTTCCGGCGCCATCGCTGCCGGGATCGAAGCGCTCGGCATGACCAGCCGCCCGACCGCCCTGCCCGACCTCCAGATGGCCGCCGCCGTCGGGCAAACCCGCCTGATGAGCCTCTACAGCCATCTCTTCGGACAAAAGCACATCAAGGTCGGACAGATTCTGCTGACCAATGATATTTTTCAGGACGAAGAGCGCCGCGCCAACGCGCAGAATACGCTGCTCAATCTGATCCGCCACCGCATTGTGCCCGTCATTAATGAAAACGACACCGTCGCCACCGAAGAAATTAAATTTGGAGACAACGACCTGCTCGCCGCGCTGGTTTCTATTCTTGTCGGTGCCGACGCGCTGATCCTTCTCACCACAACCGACGGGCTGAAAGACGACGCCGGACAGCGCGTTCCTTTCGTTGAACAGGTTTCCGACGATATTCTAGCGCTCGATAAAGGCAAGAACGGCGAACATTCGACCGGCGGAATGAAATCCAAACTCATGTCCGCCGGCAAAGCCGCCGCCGCCGATATTCCCGTCGTCATCGCCGACGGCCAGACGGACGGCATTATCCAGAAGATCCTGACCGGCGAAGACACCGGCACATTAATTGTGACCAGATAGGAGTCTAAAATGAATTTGCACGATGAAATGATCGAAATGGGTAACAAAGCGGTTCACGCCTCGCGCGAGCTGGCCAAACTTTCCTCCAAAAAGAAAAACGCCATCCTCGAAGCCATGGCCGACGAAATCGCCGCGCAGAAAGAAACCATTCAGGCGGCTAATGCCCGCGACCTCTCCGCCGGACGCGAAGCCGGGCTTTCCAGCGCCATGCTCGACCGCCTCACGTTGACCGATGCCCGCATCGATAACATGATCAAGGGCCTTCTCGACGTTGCTGTCCTCAAGGATCCCGTCGGCACCGACCTCAGCCACTGGAACCGTCCCAACGGACTGCAGATCACAAAAGTGCGCGTACCGATCGGCGTCATCGCCATCATCTACGAATCGCGGCCCAACGTCACCGCCGATGCTGCATCACTCTGCTTTAAAACCGCCAATGCCGTCATCCTGCGCGGAGGCAAAGAGGCCGTATATTCCAACGCGGCCATTGCAAAAGCCCTGTGCGAAGGCGGCGCGAAAAAAGGTATGCCCGAAAACGCTATTCAGCTCGTTGAAACCACCGACCGGGACGCCGTGCGCGAACTCTGCCAGATGGTCGGTAAGATTGATCTGATTATGCCCCGCGGCGGCGAAAGCCTAATCCAGGCCGTCACCGAAATGGCTCGGGTGCCCGTCATCAAACATTACAACGGCATCTGCCACACCTTCGTCGATGCCAAAGCCGACATCAACATGGCGCTCGCCATCGCCGAAAACGCCAAGTGCCAGCGCCCCGGTGTCTGCAACGCCATGGAAACCCTGCTTGTCCATAAAGACATTGCCAAGGAGTTCCTGCCCTGCATGATCGCGCGTTTTAAAGAACTCGGCGTCGAACTGCGCGGCGACGAGGCAACACAGAAATTTGATGCAGACATTAAGCGCGCCACCGAAGAGGACTGGTACGCCGAATATCTCGACATGATCCTCGCCGTCCGCATCGTCGATGACGTGCAGGCAGCCATTGACCACATCAATACCTACGGCTCTAAACACTCCGACGCTATCGTCACTGCCGACGAGAAAGCGGCCAAACAGTTTCTGGAACAGATCGACTCCGCCACCGTGTATGTCAACGCCTCCACGCGTTTCACCGACGGCGCGGAATTCGGCATGGGCGCGGAAATCGGCATCAGCACCGACAAGCTACACGCCCGCGGCCCCATGGGACTCGAAGAGCTCACCACCTACAAATACGTCATCTCCGGCTCCGGCCAGATTCGGACGTAAGTGACTGCGTCACGACCTGCTGGTTTTCCAACCCTTGGAAGAAAAGTTTCCAAGCATTGGAAACTTCATCCCCTCTCGACAAGACCCGGAGCCTTCTTTACGCTTCGGGGCGTTAACCGCTGGAGGAAATATCATGCCTGAAATTTTATTGACCGGATCAGCCAAGATTATATTGGGCCTCATCGCGGGCTTCCTGCTAACTGTTCTGCCGTTCTGGCATATTTGCAAACGGACTGGACTTCATCCGGCACTGTCCTTTTTATCAATCGTTCCGCTGGCCAACATTATTTTTCGCTTCTATCTGGCCATCACGAAATGGCCCGCCTTGGAAGAAGATGTGGCTCCTAACGAAATTCCAGCCACAAATGGTAAACGGAGGAAATCCGGTCTTCTTATAACCGTCGGAGCTTTTTTAATGGCACTGGCTCCGTTGATTGTTATAAGCGGCACCGCTTATACATTCACCCTCCCAAAAATATATGCGAGCCATGCTCTAATTCAGACGGTTTTCTCAGAAGTTGCGTATACAAATTATGACAAAGCTACATTAGAAAGCTTAACACATACCTACGCCGAAAAAATTACCAGCACGCCGGTTCTGTCTGCGACAGCACGCCGCTTGAATCTGCCAACACTATGGGGCCCAAAGGGAAGGCAACTCCCCGAAGAAGTGACCTTAAACATATTAAGAGCGTCAACTAAAGTTTTGTGGCACCGCAATAGTGTTGATCTTATCACGATTAGCGTTCAGCGTCAGGATCCAAAAGAAGCTGCCAGAATTGCCAACACACTAATACAGATTTACAAAGACGCGGCGGCAAGCGATACAACACAAGCAAACCCATATTCGATCGCCATTATTGAAAAGGCTATGCCCGCCACACGACCCGTTTCGCCAAACCTAATCCTTAATGTGCTTATTTCGATCGGAACAGCAGGAGTCTTCATTTTAATCGGAGCCCCTCTTCTGATCCTTGGGCTAAAACGATAGATTAATGGCCATTCTTTCCNNGAAACTTCAGCCCCGGTTTTTGCCGTTACGCTTCTTTTGGAAATACCAGAAGCACGTTCGGAATGCCTCAGGTTCAATGTTTGGAAAACTAGAAGCCCATAAGGGCGAGGTAGGCATCCCATAAGCGGTAGCCGCCGAGGATCCAGGAGAAGGCGGCGAGCGCAATGTAGGGGCCGTAGGGAATTTCGCTCTGGACCCCTTTGCGGTGCAGGGCGATGAGAGAAATGCCCGCAACCGAGCCGACAAGCGCCGAGAAAAAGGTGATGTAGATGACGGCCTGCCAGCCGAGCAATGCGCCGAGCGCTCCCATGAGTTTGACGTCGCCAAATCCCATGGCTTCTTTTTTGAGCGCGGCACTCCCCAGCTCACGAATGATCCAGAAAACACCAAAGCCGACCGCAAGACCGATGAGCGAGGCGATCAGTCCGGTCTGCCACCCTTCCACACCTTGAAGCGGCGGGAAGAGCGCGCTGAGAATCGGAAACAGGATCATGCCGCCGATGGTGACGCGGTCGGGAAGAATCATGTGTTCGAGGTCGATGAAGGTGGCGAGCAGCAGACCGAATACGGCGAGCGCGTAGATGGGTGTGAACCAGCTGACCCCGTAGATGAGCCAGAGGGTGAGAAAGAAGAAGGCGGTGAGCNNCCCGAGAATAAACCAGCTGAGGACGGGTATGTTGTCGTACCATTTAATGCGGCTGCTACAGTTCGGGCAGGTTGAGGGCGGCCAGGAGACCGATTTGCCGTGCGGGATGCGGCAGATACAGACGTTCAGAAAGCTGCCAAGGCAGAGGCCAAGGATGAAAACCACAGCCAGCCAGTAGATTGCCCAGAATTCTGTCATGAGTATACCGCCTTTTCTAATGCTTTCCGCATTGCTTCAACATCAGGTTCAATTCCGATCCAGAGTTTAAACGCCCTCGCCCCCTGATGCAACAGCATGCCGAGGCCGTTTGCAATCTGCGCGCCGGAGGCTTTGGCAGTGCTGAGAAAAGCGGTTTCGGGATACATATAGATCAGATCGAAGACGCGCTGCCCTTTACGAAAAGCTTCCGGAGGAAGCAATGAAGGATCTTCTTTTTTCATTCCGACCGGAGAGGCCTGAATAACCAGATCGGCTTCGCGGCAGGAGGCTGAGCCTCCACCCACAGATTTCACAACGGCAACATTAGGAGCCAGCCTGCAGATTTCTGCGGAGAGATTTTCAATGCGGGCGGCATCAACGTCGGCCAGTGTGATCGACTTGGCTCCGTTGAGCGCGGCCATGAGCGCGACGGCCCGCCCCGCCCCGCCGCAACCTAGGACGANNGAAGACGTTGTCGCCTTTGGCGGCTTTGCCGAACGCCTCTTCCAGCGCTTTGAGGAAACCGTAGCCGTCGGTGTTGTGGCCGACCATTCCGTCGGCTGTGAATTCAACGGTATTGACCGCACCAAGCGTTTGGGCACTTGTGTCTAATTTTTCCAACCCTTGGAAAGCGACCTCTTTGAGCGGAATGGTGAGGTTGACGCCGGCGTAACCTTCGGACGGAAGTTGCGCGAGCCGCGCCATCAGCTCGCCGGGCGCGACGTCGAGTTTGCCATATTCATACTTAGCGTCGAGACCCAGCGCCTTGATGGAGGCGTTGTGCATGATCGGAGACAGGGTGTGTCCAATGGGATGTCCGAGAACGGCCAGTTTTTTCATTTCGTCTGCTTTCCTGCGATGCGGTTCAGTCCGGCGATGATGGCGCGGACGGCTGCCTGATCGATGTTGGAGTCTGAACCGACGCCGAAGACGACGCTGTTATCTTCCAATTTCAGCGGGACGTAGGCCATGGCCTGCGCATCGGCACCTTTGCCTACGGCTTGTTCATGGTAGTCGTCGACGCCGAAGTCGATGCCGACGATGCCGCTGACTGCGTGAACAAATGCGGAGATGGGGCCGTTACCGTCAGCGACAGCGGTTTTTTCGACGCCGTTGACGCGAACTTTGACTTCACCGTGAATGAAGGTCGGGTCTTTGTCCTCGGGGCGCGGCCAATAGCCGATCAGTTCGTACGGACCCTCGGGGTTGACGAATTTTTCGCGGAAGACGTTATAGACTTCTTCCGAGGAAATTTCGCGGCCAACGGTTTCGCTGTAGATCTGCACCTCTTCGCGCAGCTCGGGCTGCATGGCTTTGGGTACTTGAATGCCGTGATCTTCTTCCAGCACCCAGGCGATGCCGCCTTTACCGGACTGCGAGTTGATGCGGATCAGGCGTTCAAAGTTACGACCCAAGTCGGCGGGATCGACGTGCAAGTACGGAACCTTCCACTTCATCCCGAAGGCTTTGGCCGCTTCTTCCAGACGGTGCATGCCTTTGTTGATGGCGTCCTGATGCGAGCCGGAAAANNGACGGCGATTTCGCCCAGACGGGAGAAGTCCAGCCCGGTGTCGATGCCGCGCGAGAACAGGTTGTTGGCGACCGTGACCAGATCGACATTCCCGGTACGCTCGCCGTGTCCAAACAATGTGCCTTCGACGCGGTCACCGCCGGCCAGCATCGCCAGCTCGGTCGCGGCGACGGCCATGCCCTGATCGTTGTGGGCGTGCAGTGAAATTTTCACGCAATCGCGGTGCGGGAAGTTCGCGATAAACCACTCGATCATATCGGCGTAGTGGTTAGGCGGACGCCGCTCAACGGTGGCGGGCAGGTTCAGGATCATCGGCTTTTCCGGCGAGGCTTTGCCCCATGCGTCGTAGACGGCCTTGCACATTTCCAGGCAGAACGGCAGGTCGGTGTCGGTAAATTCTTCGGGAGAGAATTCATAGCGAATATCGCTTTCCGGCATCGTATCGGCCAATTCGCGGATACGGCGGGTGGCCTCGACGGCTGATTTCATGGTGCTTTTTTGATCAGTACCAAAGACTTTGGCCATGTGCAGTTCGGAGGTGGCGATATAAGCGTGCACGATGCCTTTTTTGACTCCTTTGAAGGCCTCAAAGGTTCGGTCGATCAGGTGCGGACGGCACTGCGTCAGTCCCATGATGAAGACATCGTCAGGGATGTGATTCTCTTCGATCAAGCAGCGGAAAAAGTCGAAGTCGTCCTGACTGGCGGAGGGAAATCCCGCTTCGATTTCTTTGAATCCGATGCGGCACAGCATCTGGAAGTATTCCAACTTCTGATCGGGATCCATCGGGTTGGGCAGAGCCTGGTTGCCGTCGCGCAAATCGACAGAGCACCAAGCAGGACTGGAATTCAGAGTTTGTGAGGGCCATTGCCGATTAGGCATTTCGAACGGCACAGGACCCTTGTATTTCGGTGTTTTCATTGTTCTTTCCTTTACTGTTTTTTCTCTGTTAAACCCATCATGAAAATAAAAAAACCTCTCCGGGTTGCGGAGAGGTTCGGCAAAATCATTGTTGGAGGGTCAGATCAACAAGCGCAGAACTCCCGCAGGGTTTCCCCGGCGAGTAGAAGGAGTTCGAGGCTGTTGAATTTTTGCTTCATTACAGGCGGGATAGTAAACAGAGGGATCAGGGTTTGTCAACCCCGGCCTGTTTGTTGATCAGCAAATGCGGATAAAGCTTCTGAACAAAATCGGTGATTTCCTGTTTATAGGCGTCTGATCCGTCTTCGCGTTCTCCGGAGACAGCGATGTAGGCCCATTTATGGGCGACGCTGTGAACAATGCGATCCCATGCCAGCCAGAACATGCGCACATAGTGACTGGGGGTTTCGCGGCCTTTCCCGGTAAACCAGTAGGCATAGTAGCCGTAATAGGTTTTTCGTTCGCCATCCTTTCCTCGATAGTTGCGGAGGGTTTCAAGCACACAGACTTTGAGCGGGTCGCGGCCTGCCAGAGGAACTTTCATGTATTTGGTATCNNGAGGACGGTGGATACTGTTGCGTTCCTTTCCGGAGAGCACAATGGAAACAAAGACCTGATCGGCGGCGGAGTTTGTATAAATTGATTTTACAAATTCCGTGTCGTGCGGAAGCGCATCGTATTCCGCAAGGCTCATGGTATAAAGTTTTTCACCGGTTTCCGGGTCGATGTCCGGGAAATCCAGCTGACTGACCCGATACTGCTTCTGAGTTTCGGCGTTGTGAGAATAGCGCAGTTCATCGCCAACCCATCCACCATCGAGGGTGGGCGGCAATTTCATTCGAATCCCGGGCTGGTCGCTCAACTTGACATCGACGGTGAACGCCAAAGCCAAGGCGGTTATGATCATTAACCCGATAAGAATCAGGTGCGGCGTAAAAGTACGGATTTGCATTTGTTTATCACCTCACTGAACTTCAGATTCAACAGGCTGCCCACGACTACCATCATGCTGATCGCCGCAGTGAAAAGAATGTAGCCCGAATAGTCGTGGTAGATCCCCAGCGCCAGACTGCCGCCGATTGCTTCAGAAACGATCGCAATGGTCACGATACGCGCGATGTTACCGATCACCGCCAACGGGATAGAGGCGGCGAACAGAATCCATTTCTTTAGCAATGTCTCCTGAGTAAAATAAGCATACACCGCAGTCAGCGCGGTCATGGCAAGCAGGGAGCGCAGGCCGCTACACGGGTCAGCGACGTCCATGCCCCCTGGCATCGATGGGATAAAGATCGCGGTTCCGGAGCGAACGGCGGTTATTCCCAGACCGTTCAGCATGTGGGTTGCCAATTCTGTTGAAAACATACGTAACGGAAAAGCAATGCTGTCCAGAAAGTTGAGCGGAATACAAAAAATCAGGTAGGAGCAAGGAAAGACCAGTTTCTTAGCCAACTGCCAACCGAAAAGATAAAACGGAATCCCCCAGAGTAAGAACATGAGACTGACAAGCGACAAACGGGTTTGTTGCATTTTTGCGCCCAGCCAGTGCAGAAGCAAGGCCCCAATCACGACGCCCAGTCCGCGCCAGTCAGTACGCATATCGACGGAAAAGATCTCTTTCCGCTTGTACCAGATTACACTGAGACTGACAAAGGGGATGAAATAACCGTGTGAATAGTCTGCTCCGAAAGACACCGTGTCGTGCCAGCGGGCAAACATCCATAAGAAGGCGGAGCGGCTGCCGATGCTCTCCACGGTATTCCCGAGCATGTGAAACAGCATAAAAACCAAGCCGATCATCACGGAAAACAGGCCGATTTGTATGAGCTCCGGCACCGCCAGTGCCCCGAGACGCCAGCGCTCGCTCCATACTTTGATGGATGATGTATTTTGCATAAAAACCCGGTTACTCAGAAAAAGGTATCACATAGCCTTTGAAACCAACAGATTTTATCTGTTCAAAACCTGCCGAGAAATCCATTCATATGTCTTCTGAATTCCAGTTCGCAGCGGCTGCTGAGGGCTCCAGTCGAGCTCCTTCCGAATCAGTGTATTATCCGAGTTGCGGCCCCGAACCCCCAGAGGTCCCGGAATATGTCGAATACTTATTTTTTTTTCGGCGATATCTGCTGTCATCTTAACCAGTTCGTTAATCGAAATCCTTTCGTCCGATCCAATATTCACCGGTCCTGAAAAATCTGATTTCACAAGGCGGCGAACTCCTTCTAAGCACTCATCAATATACAAAAATGACCGGGTTTGCTCTCCGTCACCCCAAATTTCGATCGTCCCTTCATGATCCGCTTCCGCTACTTTGCGACAGACTGCCGCCGGGGCTTTTTCGCGCCCGCCCTTCCATGCACCTTCGGGACCAAAAATATTATGAAACCGAGCGACATGAACTTTGATTCCAAAATTACGTTGATAGGCAAAATAGAGCCTTTCCGAAAACAGTTTTTCCCACCCGTAATCGCTGTCCGGGTCTGCCGGATAGGCAAACGCCTCCTTCAAACCGGATTGATCCGCTTCCATCTGGATACTCTGAGGATAAATGCAGGCAGAGGATGAATAAAATATATCGGAAACCTTCTGATGAACTGCAGAATCCAACACATTTAAGTTACAAAGGGATGAGTTGTGCATTACCTCAGCATCATGCTCTCCGGTAAAAATATACCCCGCCCCGCCCATATCCGCGGCAAGTTGATAGACTTCATCAAATTGCTGATCCAGCACCGCGCGTACAGTGAGAGGATCGCGCAGATCGCCCACAACAAACTCATCAGTTGGCAGAACCGAGAATTCGTGTTCTTTGATATCTACACCGCGAACCCAATACCCTTCTTGCTTCAACCGTTTGACTAGATGGCCGCCGATAAAGCCGCCAGCTCCGCATACTAAGGCTTTTTTCATCTATCTATCTTCCTGTGTTGGCGAATCCACTGAATATTCCGGCTCACTGTTTTATTTGAACGATCCAGCTTCTGCGCGTATTCAAAGGCTCTCAGAGCTTCCTCATAAAGCCCGGCTTTACGAAGCTCAATACCGAGCTTGCGCCAGTAAAAATCATTAAATCGTTGATGGTAAGCCGCTGTCCGCAAGTCTTCCAACCCTTTATCCCGGTTGCGGAGAAACAGTTCAACGCGTCCCGCGCCATAAACCACATCCGGTTGTTTTGTATTCGTTCGATAAGCATCCTCATAGGCCGCCAGCTCTTTTAATGCCCACTCGTGCTTACGGATCGGATCGAGCTCATCATAACGAAAATGATAATACACCAACCCAAGACCCCATTTCGCCTGCCAGTTCTGCGAATCAATCCGCCCGGCGAGTTTAAAGAGCCGTTCGGCAGCACTGAAATTATCCTTTGCCAGCTGCTGATCGCCACGCGCCCGAATCCATGCCGAGCTCATCACCTGCACGACCCACAGTACCACCATGGCGGCAACAACCGTAAACAGAGCTCTTATGAGATTGTTGGTTCCCGGCCTCATTGCTAAAATTCTTCCCCATCACGACTTTTTTCCCGTTGAAACTGTAAGAGAGGAGCAACGGCGCACCCAGCGAGCAGAGCCAGCATCATAGCGTTAGGAAAAATCCGCATCTCAAAGTCAAAGAACCCGTGCACTGCGGAGCCAGCGATCGCACCAAGCAGGGCGGCGGCCGGGAGGGCGTGATACGTGCGGGGCGACGTGAGGATTAGATGAATCATTTTTACGCAGAGGCTGATCAGCGCAAAGAGAATCAGTACCGCGCCGGTCAGCCCGTATTCTGATGTCAGCTCGAGGTATTTGTTATGCGCATGAACAGTGTCGATTCGCACCCCTTTAAAGCGATGGCGGTATTCCGGGAAAACCTGACCGTAATTCCCCGGGCCAAATCCGAAAACGGGCCGCTGTTTGATCATGTCAATCGTATCGAGCCATGTCTGAGGGCGAAAATCTTTAAACTCCTCTGCCACCGCGTTTTCCTGCAGATGGCTTTCAAAAAACTTCACCACCGGTTGCATGCGCGTGCGAAACATGGATGATCCCTCCCAGAGCCCACCAATGGCGGCCGCACCCAGCAATGGAACGATCAACGAGGCGATGTAAAAGGCACGGCGGCTTTTACGTAGAATCATTAGAAGTACGGTTATGCCGAGCGCAGTCACAACGCCGAGAATCCCGGCGCGCGACTGGGTTTGATAAATAAGCAACAAAAACAGCGGAATGGCATAAGCAAAACAGATGCGCCAGAACCAGCCGAACTGCGGAATAAACAAAAAAACAAGGCAGAGCNNGGAGTCCACATCTGGAACAGATGTGCAATGTGGTTCGGACACTGATAGGTTCCGCCAAGACGCCCGCCTTGCCAATAATCAGTATAACGTTCCATGCCAAAAATCAGGTTCGGGGCGACGCGGTGCTGGACCAGACTGTAGAGGGCAATAAAAACCAAGACGGAAAAGACGGTCACCCACACGGCCTTGCGGTAAGAAAACCGGGACAGGATATTCGCCGCCGCCCAGTAGGTTCCCAGATAACAGCCGAAGCGAAGCGTGCTGATCTTCGCCTCATATGGCAGATCGGCAACCGGAATCATAAGGGCACTGTAGAACCAGAAAAGAAGGAGCATAATTCCGCCAGGCGGGATCATACTTCCAGAGCTCAGAGATCGGAGGCCAACAGTCGGACACCGGAAGACTGAGATCAGAGTCCACGCGACAAGTGCGATATATACCGAAACAAGAAGCGGGGCATACAATATTGGCTTATCTTCCCAAACGCCGAATAAAGCCGTTGCGGTAACAACGGAAATCACCAAAACGGTAACGGTAAGTTTTTCAATTTTAGACATGTTTGGAAGAGGTTAAAGGATGGAAGGGTGAAAAGGTTAAAGGGCAGATGGGTTAAAAGGCGAGAAAAACCCGATAACAAACCGAAAATGAGAATGCTGATTTTCGCCGTCAGATTACTGATTTTCTTCAGGTGCTGAATCAACTCCCGCAAAGATCCACCGATACGACAGCAACGTCCTCTGGACGATTCAAATTCTTCCTCAAAAATGTACCCCGGATCCTTGGCCACATAAAGCACGCTGCGGACTTCTTCTCGATCCGCGGGAAATAAAAAGAAATTTTGAAAAACCTTTGCCGGAACCGCGCTTAAAGCTCTCTGCGATATTGTTCATAATTGAAATAGATCCACAGCGAATCTGATCTTTCATGCCGAAATCTCGATCAAACGCGTCTTTCATCCCCAGTCCTCAGCCTTAAAGCATTCTTAACCTTTAGACTCTTTCGCCATTTCACCTGCCAACCGGGATGCCAGCGGGGAACTCTTCTCCCGTTTAACCCTGCGATCCTTCAACCCGTAAGCTTTTTCTCCCGAAAAAACGCGCGACTAATACGCTCCACTCTCGAACAGGACGACCCGGGCAGTTCGGGCGAGAATAATGATGTCGAGCCAGATCGACCAATTGGTAACATAATACGTATCCCACTTGTCCATACCGGCCGTTCCGGCATCGCTTCGGCCGGAAACCTGCCAAAGGCCGGTGATGCCGGGCAGCACTTTGACTCGCAGGCGCTGCGTCCGCAACTGAAGTTCGTCGTGGTGATATTTTGGAAGCGGGCGCGGGCCGACCAGCGCCATAGTTCCGTTCAGTACGCACCAAAGTTGCGGCAGTTCATCCAGAGAGGTTTTGCGAAGAAACTGTCCGATCAACGTAATCCGGGGATCCTTTTTCAGTTTATAGTGCTGGTTCCACTCGGCCTTAAGTTCGGGGTTCTGTGCCAGCTTGCGCAACAGTACCGCTTCGGCATCCGGAACCATCGTGCGAAGCTTATACGTCTTGAAAGAAACGTTATTCCGACCGATTCGATCCTGTGCATAAACCGGAGACTTAAAATCCTGCAACCAGACCAGCAACATGAACAGCAGGCAGACCGGACCCCATAATGGAAGCGTCAAAAGGATCAGAGCCCGCTCGACTATATTTTTGGAGAATAACGCCAGTGGATCGAGCAAGTTGCGGCGGATTTCCAAGCTGAGAATTCCCTGAAGATCACAGGGCTTCACCCACAGTGACGGCGCATTTTTTAAATCCGGCACCAGCAGAATCGTATTATAGGTTTGCAGGGGCCCCTCCAAAAGGTTTATCAAATCGTGACGACGCATTTCAGGCAGCGCCACAATGGCCACTGGCATACGCCGGGTGGTATTGTGTAAACGTCCCAGCACCGGTAATCCCGCCGTGATTTCCCCCTGACGGTAGTCGTCGCTCAGCACGGCTTTAGGAATATACCCGAGTGTACGATCCTGATTCAATGCTTCAGCAACAACCGGAACCGTCGCGCGGGTTCCATAAATTACCGCCGGAACGCCCCACAGGTTCAGAGCAACAAGAATTTTTTTTGTCACAAACCGGCCCACCGGCAAAAAAACCGCAGCCACCAAATATGCTGTAAAAAACGAAATCCGACTGAGGCCTGCATGGCGCTGCAAGAAAAGCACAACGAGAGCCGTCGCAAAGAGTGTCAATAAAAGAAGCTGAGTGCGCCGGAGCTCTTCGACCGTTCCCAACCCCCACCCCGGCGCAAGGCGAGTCATCCAGGAACCAATCCACCAGGCGGGAATCAGCAAAAGAATCGGTTCAATCTGAACCGGCACTCTGTTCACCCAGAAAAGAATCCAAGCCCCTGCCAGTATAGCCAAAGCCAACACAAAACTGTCACTCAGGCTCAGTGCAATCGAATCCATTAACCGTCGTTTCAGAAATGGATTCGCCCTACGGAAATCCGAATCAATCGTTATGCCTTCCGTGTATGAGCTCATGGTACTGGATTATCTGTTACGTAGAATGATATAAATGGGGGCGACGAATCATTATGCCGCAAAAACACAAAAAGTCACAAGAATTATTCCGGCTCCACGATCTATCGTTTATCCGCCGAATTGACATCACTCCCTCAATTTATAAACGCCGCCAAATTCGTTGCTATAAACGTTAGAGACAAAGGGTTTCACCCGGTCAGCAAACAAAGAAATGGATGCGGTGACCGCCGGAAAGCGCTTTGTCAACGAAACCGGCTGATGAAAAACATCTCCGAGAAAATACACGGTTCCGGTTTTCTGTTTAGCATAAAGCTCCCGCAACGTTGAATCTGGATGAACCAGCCAATCGTTATTCCAAAAATACAGATATTCAATCTTAGCAGGACAATAATATCTCAAATACCTTTCGAACACCGGATTCGCGGCGGTCAGGACAACATCCTTAGGGCCTGTATTTTCAAGTACCCATTTTGCTTTCTGTCGGTTGTAATCAGCCCGCGGATTTTTCAGGGGAAGCATCCCCCCCAGATAATTATGCAGAGCAAGAGATCCGGTCAGGACCAAAATCGGCCAGAGCCTGTTCTTCCGAGCCAGTGGCGCCACAACCAGCCCGCAGAAAACCAGCCAGAATGGAACCAGCCCCATCACCCAAACCTCCGGATTGCCGGGCTCCAGCAGTAGCACCGCACCGGCATATCCACCAAACCAGACCATCGTCACCGCCAAAGTCCGCCATCCGTCCGCCGTACCGATCCGATCCCGTTTTCGCAACGCTCCTCTGCAAAGCAGTAGATAAGCAGCATACCCCGTCGTTCCAACAAGGCAGGCAATCAACAGCACCACAGAAACAGACGCACCAATCACTTCCCAGCGCGGCAAAGCAGTTCCCATATAGAACTCTTCCAGTAACATGCGTGACGGAAAAAGATGCGCCAATGTATTGCGAACAGATTGGTAACCCAGCATAAAATTTGAACTCACCACACATTGGGAAAATCCAATCAATCCTTTAACAAGAAAAGATCCTTCGAGCACCGGATGGATGCCTGCCGAAGAAAAAACCTTTTCAGATTCAAAGTAATAGACTCCGACGTAGCCGAGCAGAATCACCAAAACCGCAGTACTCAAATAGAAAAACAAGCCTTTCCAGTTTCTGTAGAATACATAAAACAACGGAACCGCCAAAAAAACCGGGATGATATTCAATATGTGAAACAGCACTGAAATACCGCAAAATGCACCGGAGACAGTCGCCATGCCCGGTGTTTGTTTTGGCGAAACTGCGAAATACAAAGCGCATAGCATCACAAAGCAGGCAGGAATAATCACTTCGACTTCATTGGCATAACGCCAGAAACCGTAAGAAAACATCAGCAATCCGGCGCACAGCAGAGAACTCACCGGACGCATCGAAAAACGACGGTAGCAAAAGCGGAAAAACATCAGAACCGAACCGGCTCCGCATAGAGCACTGATCAGTCGCAGCATCGAATAGGCTCGCCCTCTGTATCCCAGCAGTTTTGCGCCGTTATACAGATCCTTCGTCACCGCCCCGTAGAGAAGATGATGGGGGTGATACAACCAGTCCACGCCATTATGCTCTACCTGATAGGAATATTCGAATGCATCATCCGCCTCTGTTCGATTGGAAATATTTGTATTCCAGAAAAACTGAAATACAACGGTAAAAAACAGGATGTAAAAAATACGTCTCATAAGCATTTAATCGTTAAAACCATTGAAGTCGCCAAAATCGTTGAAGCCGTTGCTGTCGATAATTTTTCAGCCCTCTGTCTCCCGTCTTCCCTGCCTGTGAAGCCCTGCTTCAATGAGCCGCCCTCTGTCTTCCGTCCTCAGTCATCAGTTGTCCGTCCTCTCTCCCCCAGCTCAAACCGCTTCAGCCCCATCACTTGAAGAAAAACCAGCCAAGCAAATCCCGGAACGATCCAAAGATAACGGCGCCAAAGACGACGAGGCTCTTTGCAGAGACGATGCAACCACTGCAGGCCGGCATTTTTAACCCACTCCGGCGAATCCTTCATATTGCCGGCATGAATATCAAACGCCGCACCAACGCCAAGGAAAACTCCCGCGTCCAGCGGGAATTTTACAGAAGACCAATGACTGATGACTAATGATAGACATTCCTCTTCCGTCCTCTGCCCTCTGTCCTCTGCGTTCATATTTGCGCAATGCGCAAACATGAAGCGCTCCTGCTTCGGTGTAGAAAGGCCCACCCAGAAAAAGTCGGGCTTACAGGCTGCAACGATCTGCTGAAGATCCAGCTCTTCTGACTCAGTTAGCGGACGAAAAGGCGGAGCATAGGTTCCGACAATTCGGAGGCCCGGGAACCGTTTTCCCAGATTCGCCTTCAGCTTGCGAAGGGTCTCTTCGGTGGAGCCGTACAAAAAGTGCGTGAGGCACTTTTTTACGGCGGGCGTGGGGCATGGGACATGGGGTACGGAGTTGTCTTTGCTATGCGTTTCGCTCTCTGCGCCCTGCTGATTTAATGCGGCAGTTTGTCTACAAACTTCCAGCATTAAATCCGGCCCATACCCCCGACCCATCTTCGCGAAACCGTACTCATGACCCATCCAGACAGTCGGCATACCATCCGGAAGCGTCATCAGAGAACGGTTATGTATTTTTCGCATCTCTTCATCACGCTGCGACTCCATAATACCATGAGCGCCCGTCACACAGACATACCCGGTTTCGCCCGCTTGCCGAGCCTTAATCAGCCGCTCTACCGTCTCCGACATCGAAGTCGCACTGACCCCGACCCCGAGAATATTGACGCGATCTCCTTTTGAAGGATCACTCTCCTCCTCCGCCTGCTCCATTCGCGCTTCAAGCTGCGGGAACAAAACATCCTTCAGGAGATAAGCCAGAAAAAGTGAATTGTATTTGAAGTAGCGTTTCCACATCCGGCGGGGCTCCTGCACAAGGCGATAGAGCCACGTCACCCCGTAACGCTGGCACCAATCCGGGGCAAAAGGCCGGCGTCCGGCGAGAAGCTCGAAGGCATCCCCGACCGCAAAAAAAACGCCGCGGCGGAATCGATGCAAATTATTAATGATCCAGACTTCCTGTTTTTCACCGCCCAGCGCAACCCAAACAAAATCGGGAGCCGCTTCATTAATCTGCTGGGCAAACGCCTGTTGATCTTCTTCTGTCCACTCGCGATACGGAGGAGAACACATTCCAACAATCTGAATATCCGGACGCATCGTACGCACTGCAACACAAAGTTCATCCAGGCATTCCTGCGATCCGCCAAAAAAATAATGGGTCGTATTCGCCGGGGCATGCAGAATGGCATGGCGCATAAAATAGGGGCCATACACCCGATCCTCCAGTTTCCCCTGTTTTCTGTGCCGAAGCTTCGCATTCATCACCCAGACTAACGGCATGCCGTCGGGAAGGATCAGATCAAAAGCCGCCATCACACGACCAAAAACCGTCAATAGCCGCGCGGCGGTTGCGATGTGCGTATTCGCCGCACTGACAGCTGCCGGACCGGGTCGCCGGGTCAGCTCAAGACACCGATCCAGCGCCGACTCATAGGTTGCAACCGCCACAGGAAGCCCAATGACATCAACTATATTCACCTCTCTGCTCATTTTACTACTTCTCACAGATAACCTGCCGGTAGATCTGTTCCAACTGTCTTGCATTTCCCACAGCCTCAAATGACTGATCAAACGTCCGTCTAGCCGCTTGCCTCATCATCGCTCCGGCCGCTAACATCTGCTCAACGGCATCCGCTAATGCATCCGGATCATCCGGTGCAACCAAATATCCCGATTCTCCGTCATTGATAAGTTCTGGAGATCCCCCTGTAGCAGTTGCAATCACTGGGGTTCCCTTTGCATATGATTCGATAATCGTCCGGCCACACGGTTCATACCAAATCGCCGGCTGAATCGTCGCGATTGCTCCGCCCACGATTTCCAACGTTTCCTCGTGAGACAAGCGTCCGGTCAACTTCACAGCACATGATAGATCCGATTGAGCAACGCTCTCTTTAAGCTCTGGAAAAAGCGGGCCATCCCCAATAATTTTTAATCGCGGCAACGTCTCTATTCCCATTCGCGTAGAAAGTCGTCGCCAGGCATCCAGAAGGACCGGGATCCCCTTTTCCTGAGAAACCCTCNNCCACAAACAAAATACCCGCCCCGCCCTTCTCCTGTCTCAGGCATCGGGAAAACTGTATTATGTTTCACAAAAATTGTATCAGGATTCCATCCTGCCGAAACATAGCGTTGCTTCACCCAGTTTGAAACCGCAACATACCCGTCAACATCATGATTCCACGTTTTCCGCCGGCGGTGAAATTCCTGAAAAAGCCCCAACACCAGCGAAGGGAAAAAACTGTTTCGATAACAGCGATGATAAATTCCCGGGAATGCATTCCCGCACGTCAAACAATCCTCACACAAGGCTCCATCACGAAAAAATTCCGGCTGAATACAAAGCAACCGATAATTCCGAAGGGCTTGAACTACCGGGACACCACATTCACGAGCAGCCCGATACACCGATGGAGAGAGAAGAGGGAAAAAATTCTGTACGTGCAAAATATCATATTTTCTCTCCTGCAAGAGAGCCTTCTCCCGCTGGTAGCTCCGCCAAGACCAAATCATATTTATAGCCAACACAAGCTGGCTTCCGGGTAAATCCGTCGCGCTATCTACCGTATAGGTATCCACTTCATGACCAAGTCCCCGCAACGCCTGCGATTCCGCCGCAAAAGACCCCCCCTCTCCGCCACGCTTCGCGTAATAGTTATGGATCATTAAAATTTTCATCTCAAAGATATTGTCTCAGGCGGGCCTGAACAGGAAGCAACAACAGGCGGTTTAATCCCCTACGGATCCGTCTCGCGAGGAGATAGAAATTGATCCCCGAAATAATTGAAACCAAGGCAAGTACCCCCGAAACAGAGCGCAGCAGAATCGGCTTGTCGACTTGCGTCATCCACTTTCGTGCTGCCGCCATATTTGAATTCGATAAAAACCCCAACAGCAAATTCACATGGGATCTCAGTTTATAGAGAGCCGCTTTCGTCACATCCATATGAGGCCTGGTAAAATTCAAACGTTCTTGCATAACTGAAACAGCATGATTGAAGTCATTTAAACTCTGTCGCGCAAGTCCGGTGGAATCCATTTGATACAACACCAACGGCTCTGTAATGCAAATGACTGGAAATCTCTGTGCGATGACCATATTCAGCGCACCATCTTCATTTGAACGCAATCCCTCAGGAAACCCGCCTATTTCATAAAAAATATCGGCATGATAGATGCCGCAACTAGGTCGAACCAATGCCGTATTGATCAACGCACCTTTCCCGTATGATTTGGGAACAACGCGGCCGACAAACTGTTTTTCTGCATTTACAATATAGGCGCCACAAGCCGCAATACAGACCGGCCATCTCTGCCGTTCCAGCAGCTCGACCATACATTCAATCTTTCGAGGTAAAAACACATCATCGCCATCCAGAAACGAAACATATTGCCCGCAAGCCTCCTTGATACCGAGATTGCGGGCCGATGCCGGCCCGCCGTTTTTCTTCCTGAAAAACCGGATACGCAAATCACCGAAACTGTTCACCTCATTTTCAATGCTCTCATCCGATCCGTCATCGACTACAACGATATCCAGATATGAATAGGTCTGTTGGACAACCGAACGTAAAGCGCGGCGCACGTATTGGGTCTGATTATAAAAAATGACAACGACAGATATTAACATCTCAGATTCTCTGTGAACGATGATGATTTACCACAAATACTCACCGACGTAAGACTTCATGATAAAGACTCATCATTATTTTATAGTTCACTTCCGGCGAATAGTTCTGCTCGAAATCTCTTTTAGCCTGATCTCCCATTCGCTCCATCGTTTCCGAATGTTTGAAAGCCCATTTGATTTTTTCCGTCAAATCTCCAGCACTACCCGTTTTAAAGATAACCCCGCTGTCTCCATCTTTCACAAACGACGCTGCAACCGACTGATCGCTGATCATTGAAGGAGTTCCCTGCAGCCCGGCCTCCACCACCGTCAAACCGAATGTTTCATACCAAATAGACGGGAACACGAGAAACTGTGCGGAGCGCATGAGATGCGACACGCTTTCCTTCGGCTGTTTGCCGAGTAAGCGCACAGAGGTCAGAAGCCTGAGGTCAATGGTCAGCTTCTCGAGGGAATTGAGCTCTGGGCCGTCGCCCACAATCAAAAGCTGTAGCTTTTGATTGTCAGAGGACGGCGGGCGGAGATCCAAGGTTCGCTTTTGTTCGAATAGACTCCAAGCGCGGATGAGAACATCGCAACCTTTTTCGGGGGACAATCGTCCTACAAACAGCGCGTACGGTTGTCCGCGCGTTAAACGTTCAATATCGTTCAAATCGTTTCTGCCTTCGGCAGAAAAGCCGTCTTCTCTTTTTGTTTCTTCGTGTTCTTTGTCTGTCCCCTGCCTTCTGTCCGCTGTCTTCTGCAGAAAATTGGGTTTTACCCAAACTTTATCCGCCGGCAATCCGCCCTCAATTATTTTCTGCTTCTGGAACTCCGTCAGAGCAATATAGGCAGTCACCTTCCTCGACCAGGTTCCGATTAAACGGTGGAAAACCACCATTGCCGCCCAAACCACCGTTCCAGCCAGACTGTTTCGGTAACAGCGATACCGCAATGCAGAAAACGGGAGGCGTTTCCCAACACAGAGTTCGCAAATGGCTCCGGTGGAGCCATCGTTTAATCCGTTACACGTTAAAGCCGTTGAAATCGTTGATTCATTCTTGTCGACTTGAACGCCTTGAACGGGCCCCGCCGTCCGGGGCATTTTAACCTTCAACGATTGGCTGCTTTGCCGAAACAGAAACGGCGTCGCACAAAGTAGCCGATAGTTATGCAACGTCTGAACAACCGGCACGTCCTCCTTCGCACAGGCCCAGTAAATGGAAGGAGAAATCAAAGGGAAGGTGTTGTGACAGTGGACTACATCGGGATGCTCTTTTTGTAGGAGTTTCCTGAACTCCCGATAGGTTTGGCGGTTCCATATTGTCTGTAGACTCGTCTTAAAGAGCGCCCAAAGCCCAGGGCCCAGTGCCTCATTGCTTTTATAAAACGGAATAACGATGTTTCCATACTCGCTTAACAGCTCGCGCTCCGCTTCGACAACGGCATCTTCGCCCCCCGCCTGCTGGTAGTAGTTATGAGCTTGGATGATTTTCATCTATTCCCCAAGAGCAGATGCGTAGGCACATTCGATATCTGCACATCGCGTTTCCCACAGCATGGCCTGCTGAACGGCGGAGAAAGCATTTCTCCCCATGTTGAGAACAAGCGTGCGATCCTGTGAAAACTTTTGCATTGCCACCGACAGATCTCGAACCGCCATCGCCGGTGATTGTGATGAGGCCTTAAAACCACTTCCATCTACGGCCTGCAACGCCGGCCCTCCAACATCAAGGGTCAACACCGGCCGACTAGCCCCCATTGCCTCAAGCACTACATTCCCAAAAGCCTCGTGCAATGCAGGATGCACTAGAACATGGCACTGCGAAAGAATATCATAAACCGCATCCAGTGATGGCAGAGAATCAAAAAATCTAACCTGCTCTGCTATTCCACTCTTCTTCGCCAACTGTTCCAGCCGACCTTTCCCTGAACCGTTCGCAACAATCCAGTATTCCGCATTCGGCAATTTGGCTTCTGCAAATGCCTGAAGCCCAAGATAAAACCCCTTCCAATGCAAGGGGCGGCCCATACTCAGAAACCGAAGATTACCCGCGGGAGGAGGCGATAACTGCGAAAGTTTCTTCAATTGATTCTTAGTCAACGCGCACTGTGGAACCACACGAACGGCCCGACATCCGATCCGTCGCAACCGCTCTGCCGTTTCATCTGTAGATGCCAGTGCCACAGCACTTTTTCGGGCAGTCTTACGAACTGCCGGATTGTGCTCACCAAACCATCGGACCGAGCTCCGCGCGGCTTCAAAAGCCCGTTCCTTCATGGTCAGATCTGATAGAAAAGCCTGCGGCATTGATTCCCCTCCGCCAACGGTTCCCCATACAAAAGGAATCGACAACTTCGACAAGACACTCGGAACCCAATATTTTCCAAACGTGACATGATGTGTCAGGTCGAATTGTTCCCGGGTATGAGCTTGTCTGATCGTCTTCCAGCAGAGCAATTGCCATAAGTAATAATAGATCTGAACACCGCGTCCGCCTTTCTTCCACCACATGACCCATTTCGGAAGATCGTAATAAATGAAACTAAGCCCCGGCACGGGATACCTCTCCAACTCCGCCTCAATAACCTCTCGGTTATTGGAACGGGTCAGCGCCCAGACATCGTGTAACTTCGCCATCTCCGTCGCAATATTCCAGCCGACCCCTGGCTCGGAGCCTTTATTGGGTTCGCAGGCGTACGCGGACATCAAAACGCGCAGACGTTTTGATGAGGCATGAGGCTTTAGGCCATAGGCTTTAGGTTGATGGTTGTCAGGAATCATAAAATACCAAAATCAGGTTTATTCACGTCAGCTACAAATAATCAGTCTTCTGTTGTCGGTTACCCGTCTTCAGAAAAATCCTCACGGATTTTTTGCCAAAGCGCCCCGAGAGCGACAAGCTGTTTCCACAAGATCGGATCAATGCATTTTACCGTTCGGTTCAGAAGCTCTGAATAGCACCAGACCGCATAGGCGATATCGAAGATCAAAGGGGTATCAGCGCGAGAAAATTCCCAGTCGATGACACAAAGGGGATCAGGCCTTAAACATCGGACTTTAGACTTTTCTGCCGTCGGCAGATCCGCCGCGGGCGGAAGGCTCTGACATCCGAAATCTGACCCCTGATCGCTACCCTTTTCACCTTGCCACCCGCCCACATCCGC
This sequence comes from Verrucomicrobia bacterium UBA5540, assembly GCA_002423675.1. Classification (GTDB taxonomy): domain Bacteria; phylum Verrucomicrobiota; class Kiritimatiellia; order Kiritimatiellales; family Tichowtungiaceae; genus Tichowtungia. Next base: position 23,491 of record DINM01000041.1, on the reverse strand, counting down.
CTTTCGGCGGATCACATTCCACGGCGCAAAGTCGCCATGGACAACCCCAAGCGAAGAACAAAGAGAAAAAGCTCCTGTTTCGCGGCAAGACGCTAGCGCAGGTGACAGGTAGCAGGTGGCGGGTGGCAGGTTTTGTTCCAGCCACTCTTCAACACTGACTCCTGGGTCAAAAAATGCTGAACTCTGAACTGCGAAACCGCCTTCTTCCGAGAAGAAGCAATCTTCAAACTCATCCGGGCTGAGTTGCATCCCACGAATCCGCTCAATCAAAATCGCGGTGAGCCCCGAAACCGACTCAATCTGCCGGATCGCGGGAACCATGCCCACCCAACGCTGATCGCCCCGCGCCATCATTGCTCCCTGCGCTTCCCGGCGGATTGCCTCATCCGCCAATCTGCCAACAGCCAACTTCAAAACCCACGTGGATTGCCCCTCTATATCCGTCACCACCAGCTTCCGCCGATCATTCGGTTCTCCGACATAAACACCGACCCGGTTAACTGGAATATCCAGCAGTGCTGCCGCTTGATTCAAAAAAATATCAGATACATTCAGCGGAACAATCAGCCCCGTTTTTTGAGGAATACGAAAATCAATGGCAGAAAGAAGCTTTATCAACAAACCGGGCAGCGGCTTGGAGGGCGGCGCGAAGCGGGTCATTGCACCCAGACTGCCGCATCGGTTCGATGCGATATAGCGCAGTTCGCCCTTACGTTTTATCGCCCGGAATGGAACCGTAGGCTCTTCTAATAAAAAATTTAAGTCGCTACTCATGCCAATTCGGTTTTAACCGCGAACCATGCGAATGTACGCAAATCAAACAGCCCAAAGATCTCTCACAACCGCTCGCGCCGTTTATTCAAGAAATATCCCCCTCTGAACCCCTGGAGCTTCTCTAGCGCAGCGGTTGTAAAAAGCTTTTTGCGATCTATGTGCTCTCTCGCGGCAAATCTCTACTCCTCATCCGCTTCGCGGCTCGCTCCGCCATAAAATCGAGAACAATCCCTTGCACATTCTGCACGACTTTTTCCAAGGGTTGGGAAGCATCAATGACATGTCCATTGGGCAGTTTTTCAGTCAACGCCCGATACACCTTTCGCTGCCGGGCACATTCTGCGAAGGAAACCTCTTTTTTACGCGCCTGCAGGATTTCGGGATCCGCATCTAGGCAAAAAACCATATCCGGCTTCTTCACAAAAACAAAACCCAGCCGGAGGATCCATCGTGGCAAGTTCAGTCGATACCGCCGCTGATCCACAAAAAAGTCGTAGTAATAGCGATCGATGATCACCATCCCGCCTCGCCTCAACACACGGCTTACATAAACCCACCAACCCCAAACAAAGGGCAGATAATGCCAAACGAAATAAACAACACTTAAAAACACATTACGAGGAGGTGCCGCATGAGGATCCTCTAAGGAGGCAGCCCCCTCTATACGCGGTATTGGCTTCCAGTGGCAATGGAGCCCCCTATCCAAAGGAAATATCTCTTTCATCCCGGCTTTTAATCCTTCCGCGACAGCGGTTTTCCCGCAGCCATCCGGACCAAAAAATACAACTGAAATGCCTCTTCGTCGAAAACTAGCGTTCACAGCTCCCCCAAAACCGATGCATACTTCCCATTGCGAGCTCACAAAAAATTCGCGGAATCTCTGCCTCTGTCATCCGACCAATACCCTCACCATTCCAATAGAGATCAAGTCGTTCACCTTGCCTTATAACGCACATCTCTTCTTTCTTAGGAAAATTAATTATGCAACGTACCGTCCTATCTGGAACAACAACTACCAGATTGAGTAAAGAAGATTCCCTTAAAACCCTCCTAAAAAATGCCTTATTCTCAACAGACATCATGAATATCCTTAAATCAGGAAACACAAGTCGACTCCTTGCCTCCTGTTTTAAGGAATACAGAAGGGCCTCTTGCTGCTCGGCATCTAAATCCTGCGAAAAACGCAATATAATAATGGGTGCACGCTGAACCATAAACAAAAGAGACCATCTGTCCTTTATCCAGAGGGGTAACGTTCTGCCCCAAAACTCTTTTTTTAAAATATATTTTTTCAGGAGCGTCTTCCGCACCCGATCCGTTCTCTTCTTCAACTCCTCAACATTACCTTCTTCCAAAGCCTCTAAAAAGCACTGGGAGATATTCTCCCCAACCAATGAAGCCAACCGGGAAGGAACGGTTTTTATTTCCGCCCCTGCGAGCCTGCATTCGTCTATTCTCTTTTGTACTTTCTCCCAGTTCCCAGTAAGACACTGAATAAGTGTTCTCTTTACGAACCCCCCCCAAAGCGCACAGGGTAGTCCGTCTCGCATTTCTACATCACTTGCGTCAAAGAGGAGCGGCAAGAGCCCCACGCCATGCCAAGTTAAATAAGTAATAAAATCAAATTCAACCGCAACAACCCCGCATTCAACAGCTTTGCTCCCGACAATCTGTTTAACATTCCAAGGGAGTTCTATTATCACCACATCCCAGCCCGCACTCTTCAAACAATTCTTTGATAGTTCTGCTATCACAGAAAAATCTTTGACATCAACAAGAATGTCTAGATCTCTCCCTATGTTATGAGGATATCCCTCAGCTCCGTGCAAAACAGTCCACCGGATCTGAGAGTCGTCAAGCACTTGTTGCATCAGGCGAACCGCCTTCAAACGTTCTTCCGACACCCCTGTCATTGATTTTTACGCCTTCTGATAACCCACCTTTTCAAAATGCTGTTTTCCAAAAAATTCATGCGTTTCCCCTATGTATTTCTATTCCAAAACAAAAGTTCAAATTCAGACCTTCTGTTATCTAAAACGCTGTTCGCCTTGACCACGCAGGCTATAAAGATCCGCATATAATTTTTCCCACATTGCATCAATGCGGCGGTCGTCAACAAAGTCCTGAATCTGTTTTTTCGCAGCTTTCACCCGCGTCTCGAGTTGCTGCCATTCCTGACCGTTCATTTTCATGATCTGCATTGCCTTTGCGCAGGCCTCTTCCGGAGTCGAAACTACGGTCACATGCGCCTGATGCTTCAACGGGATTCCTTCAATTGCCGCTTCGGTGGTCACGATCGGCACCGATACTAGCGCAGCCATGATCACTCGGTTTTTCAAACCGGTTCCTGTCAGATCTGTAAAAACAACCACATCAAACCTACGCAGGTAAGTAACGATATCATCCACCCAGCTCAGCCAAGCAATATCTGAATTGGACTCCTCAATGCACGTTTTGAGTTCTGCCGGACACTTTCCACGAGAAAGCACCTCAACCTGTACACGACCTGACACCCGACACTGATCCATCTCCCTGATGAATCGAATCATGCCATCCCGTATATGCTGAACACTACTGGGCCCCCACAGCAGCAGACTGCCGGAACGGGCCTCCTTCTTGAATTCCAGATCCTCAAATTCCTCTAAATCAATGGCGCTGCGTACAGGAATCGCCGCATAGTTGGTCATTTTCCTAATTTTCCGCGAATACTGGACATCTTCACCGGATACAAAGTGTACAACTTGAAACTGTTTATAATAATAGAATTCAAGGAATGCACAAAAAATAAAAGATCCGAAATAAAAAAACTTCTGACTTATGCGCTTTGCCACCTGCCCCAATCTAAGCTGCCGCAACGACCAGCTGTCATTCTCTGAAAAGACAGAAGGCGTTTTAACCGCCATTACAGGAAAAGAAATTAAAGGAATGAACCATAGGTGCAAGATGTCGGCCGGCGACGTCTCTAGGGATTTCAAAAGAGTTCGAGTAATACCATACCGCACCTGAAAAACAGAATACAAAATGCGCTCAACAAACAATTTAGAGGTTAGCGATGTGAACGTGCCTTGGTATGGAATTCGGGTAACCGTAACCGCTGGAAATTTTTCATAGAACCTCTTTGTGTCCAGCTTATGTTTTGCCCGATGCAAACTAATCAAATGGACTTCGGCTCCCTGTTTTAAGAGGAACTCAAGTTGGGCGTTAATTTGCATAGACATGCCGTCTATCGCCGGATAAGCGAAATGAGTAGTAATCAAGTTGACTGACTTAATATGATCTAACATTGAACATCTCCGCTCTTGCGCGAACGGCGCCCTCTGGCCGGCACGCCACCGACAACCAAAGAGACCGGAATATCTTTCACACCTTCAACGACTTCATAGGAATTATCCTCCATTGCAAGACCAGCATGACTACAGAAAAATCACACCTCCCCACCTCAATCTTTGACTCTTATTGCTCATTTTTTCTATCCATAATGTCAACTTCAGGGGATCACTCACACAATCTCCTTAAAAAAATATTCATATTGCCGCAAACTTGTTCGATTGAATACTTCTTGGTTGAAAAAGAGTAGTCGGTTCCATGTTTGTAACTCTCCCAAAATCTATCAAGTGCCAGCGCTCCCTTTTCGGCAGAGTTCATATCCGAAATAAAGGATCCCATACCCACCTCTACCAACACTTGCTCAACACTCGAACCAGATTGCGTGAATGCGAGCACTGGTTTCGAAGTACCGAAATAATCCACCAGCTTCCCAGGGAAAAAAAACTCCTGACTCCGCGCATCAATGTAGAGTAAAAGATCCGCATTAACCGCCTGCGCTAAAAATTCGGAATACGAAACAGGGGAATGTTGGTCAATATATCCATCGACCTCTAATTCTCTTGCCATGTTTTCGCACGCACGATCCATGTCCCCATAGAGCTTCAGCCTGATCTTCCCTTTGGCATCAGGACAACGGGAATGAAATAAATTCCAAGCCCTGAAAAAGGTTTCAGGGGAGCGCCACGAACCGTCCAGTCTTCCGCCATACAAAATGGTTACAATCCCGTCATCCCTCCGCTCCTCCCGGAATGAATACATTGCCGGATCATAAAAAAGAGGTACATATTTCGCTTTTTCCTCTGGAACAACCCCGTCCTGAATGTAACGAAGCCTGTTCGCATTTGAAGTAAACCAAGCACCGCTAACGGAAGCGAGAGCAGCTCGTTCTAATCTGAGACGCGCCGGAAGGAACAGCTTCCGCAAAGGAAACCTTTTTGCGCGCTCCTTCCAAAACGGATAAACCGACTCCTGATAGTCAATCACCCAGCGTGAATCGAGAATGCCATATTTTTGAAGAAAAAGCGATGAATAGGGCATCACATGCACGATGCCGCAATCGTACTCCATCTTTTTCAATTCTCTTGAAACCTTCTTAATCCACTGTGAAAAAAAATCGGGGCAAATAATTCCGTCAAAGAAAAAACCAACGCACTTTATTAAAAACAAGTTTCCAGAAACGATTTCCCCAAAAAGCACAGCTAAAGAAAATATCCGCTTCACGTGAACGCCGCAGCACTCCATTTCGGCGCAATCTTTCTTTTTTGCCAAAAACCGACTTGTCAGCACCGTAACGTCCCACCCCTGCTCTACAAGGTATCTCGCCATCAAAAAAGGGCGTTTTGCATTCGATCGGTTCCCCGGAGGAAAAATATACGACACGATAACCAGTTTTTTCATACATCATTTCTTTCTACGCAAGCTACGGACAAACACTTATTGAAACACGACCGTCTGTTCAGGAAATAAACTGTTCAATCATACGAGTCTCATTTTCACTTCTATTGCAAAAATGAGCGACATGAGCTCGCCCTTCTTGGCCGAATCTCTCTGCCATTTCCGGATTATCCAAAAGCTCATTAATCGCGGCAGCCAACGCCTCTGCATCATCTGGCGGAACAATCAAACCGGTCTTTTTATCCACAACGGTTTCCCGGGCATGTCCATTATCACTAATAATGACAGGCTTACCTAAAAACCCGGCCTCAACTGAAGGCATAGCGACATGAGGAACCGTAAAAGGGCAGATGATGATCTCAGATTGCTCCATTAAACTTTTGATCCGCCTAACCGGTGGCGTCATAATAATTCGTCCGTTCGATTCTCTCTCGAGTCGATCCAGCATTAACCCATACGTTTCCAGATGCAATTTTCTCAGGACTTTCCTGACCACTTCCTTCTTCGGATTTGTATCCGCTCTCCCGCCGAGAACCAGCATTACAGCGTCTGGATCCTTAATACGGTTCATTGCTCGCATAGCAACATCTGAGCCTTTAATCGCATTTCGCCCCCCCGCGACCAAAAGTATTTTCTTTTCCGGCCCAATCCCCCACTCCCGCAACGGAGAGATCTCTCCATCACGTCCCGAAAATTCAGGCCAGTCATAAATTACAGTCGTCTTTCCCAAAAACCCGAATCGACTGGACGCCGTTTGAGATATAGCAATAATACGATCAACACATTTGTTTATTGTTGCATTTCTTCCCCAACCACGCGGATCCCATTTCGCAACATTCCAATGCTCCCGCACATGTAATATAATTTTCTTTACACCGGCTTTCCTCGCTCCCTTTGCAAGATGCATCAGGACACTTGTATTCAGATGCACGATGTCCGGAGACTCTCTCCGGCAATAGTCCTGAGCCGCCCGCCTTGAGCGGTGTAGATGGAAAAGGCCAACAAGGGCGAACGGGCTCCGTAAAAGTGCGGTAGAATTCGTATTGCCCATCAAGGGCCGGATGCGGGGATCAATGTATACTCGAACTCCCTGTTCTCGCAAAAGCACGACAAGAGGACCATCCTGCGCCAGCACCACAACAGGAACCGCTTGTTTTTTTACAGTCAGAATCAACTGATTGAGACAAAGTCCAGAGCCCCCTAATGAAGAAACATGTGCAAAAAAAAGAATTTTTTTCATTTAAACGTATCCTATAGCGTGATGAGGAAGGTTCCTGACCGCTTTTTATTCTAGCCCTCTTTGAGCCATATCTTACGATTTACAAAATCGGTGTAACTCAAGATGATTTTGGCAACTTTCCAAGACAATTGATCCACGTTGTAATCGTCGAGTAGCTTACTCGGGCCGAACTCCTTAAATTGCAGTGTCGCCAGCTCAATGGATTCTAATATTCGCTGAGGATCCAGCCCGCTCATCACCAGACACCCTTCGTCCATCCCTTCGGGACGCTCGTGTGCCTGCCGAACCGTAATGGCTGGAAACCCTAAAATAGATGAATCCTCAGTAATTCCACCACTATCTGAAATCGCGCAATAGGAATTCATCTGCAGATGGTTATAATCAAAAAATCCAAGTGGCGGCATCTGCCGCACTCGTTCGTCCAGTTGATATCCAGACGCTTCCAATTTTTTCCGGGTGCGTGGATGGCAGGAAAAAATCAACGGCATATCATACTTCTCTGCAACCCCATTGAGTGCTTCAACCAGTTTTTTTAGATGGGCGGGATTGTCCACATTCTCTTCGCGATGGATGCTGACCGTGAAATATTTTTTCTGCTCCAGTTGAAAGCGGCTGAGCGCATCGGAATTCTTAATTTTGGCCATGTGATGATCCAGCACTTCTTTCTGCGGCGAACCGGTTTTAATCACCTGATCCGGTGGGAACCCCTCNNTCTTCCGGCACCCGGAAGTCGAAACAACGGTTGCCCGCCTCCATATGGAAAATCGGGATTTTGCGACGCTTGGCCGAATATGCGGAGAGCGCACTGTTGGTATCGCCAAGAATCAAAACGGCATCCGGAGATTCTTTTTCAAGCACTGCGTCCGATTTGGCAATCACATTACCGACCGTCTGCGCCAATGTGTCACCAACCACATTCAAAAAATAGTCGGGCTTGCGAACTCCCATCTCCGTAAAAAAGACTTCATTTAGCTCAAAATCATAGTTCTGTCCGGTATGAACCAGAACATGGTCGCAACACTGATCCAGCACCGCAATCACCCGCGAGAGCTTAATGATTTCCGGCCGCGTTCCGATAATAGTCATTACTTTAAGTCGTCTCATAATTCGCTTCGCTCCTTATTTCGAGGTTCTGGGAACTAGCAAGCTAGTCACTGGGCTCTAGTCGCTAGTTGCGCGTTCGCGCTTCCACTGATTGAATAAATGCGTTGATTTGTCGACCAAGGCCATCAATCTCTTCCAACAATTTTTGGCCGGCGGTAGCAAGACCTTCGTAAAGGTCTTTGATGTAGGTCAGCCACTCATTCGTCTCATCACATGATGACTGACTGTACACGAGGAACTTCACGTAATCAGCCTGATAACGCCTACGCCCACAAGTGTCGACAATATTGGCCGAGATGGACTTCGAAGCTCTCCGGATTTGAGAGCCGGTCTCGTACAACTCGAACTTCGGCATCTTTAAACTGAACTTATGGACCTCTACACCCACCCGGTGTGCTTCCTGATAAACGTTCAAATCTCTATAGCCGTTCATAATCAACCTCCGGTTTCTTCTAGCCGCTAGTAACTGTCCCCAGCGCCCAGTTGCTAGTCGCTAGTGCCCAGCTCCCAGAGACACTCCCCAATCTGCATACGGCGTTGGGTCGTTGGCCAGATCCGCAACCAATTCAGTCCACGGAGGGGACGCGTATCCTGTCGCCGCCTTTAGCTTGTCGCCTTTCATGCTCCGATCCGAGACCGTTTCAGTTTCAGGTATAATTTTTATGTCTAAATCGAACGCATCCCGGATCAGCCCGAGCAGGTCGTACTTTGAAATCGGGTCGGCGACGACCTGATATAAACCGGACAAGGTCGGAAACTTCTCAATGATCATAGCAACCACTTCGGCCATCTGATTGGTGGTCACTCCTGAATACATGACATTTTTAAAACCCTTAACCGTTTTTCCATTTTGCGAAAGAACCCAGTCCAACAGCGACTTGTGCGCCGTTAACTCGCGTCCGATAATCGAGGTTCGCAGGGTCAGTGCGTTTTCTCCCGCGACTTCACCGAGAAATTTTGATTTCCCATACAAATCCTTCGCATTCGAAAAATCTTCTTCTCTATAGCTTCCCCGTTTGCCATCAAACACACAGTCCNNATGAATAACCCGTCCGCCCCATTCCGGAGCAAATGCGGCCAGTTTATGCGGTAAAAGAGCATTCAATTCGATACAAGGAATATACGCAGAAGCGGTCTCGCGCTGTTTGATAATGCCGATGCAGTTGATAATGTAATCTGGACGAATGGCCGCGAGCGTTTTTTCCAATGCCTGGAAGTCTGCAGCATTCACTCCGGTCACCATTTCCAAACCTTGGAAAAGATCAACTTTATCGAAAGGGGGCGCGGTTACATCTTCGTATGCAATCCCGATGACTGAATCAAACCGGCTGCTTAATTTCTGAAACATTTTGTGTCCCAGCATTCCTGTGACACCTAAAACTACTATTTTCATTACCAACCTTCGGTTGAGTTATTCGTTATCGGATATTTGTTATTTGTAGGAACTCGTCCGGTCAAAGAAGTCGATCGGCGCTAGTCTCCAGGTTCTGGGTTCTAGGTGCTAACCCCCAGCATTTAGCCCCCTGCCGCCCAGCCATTAGCTTTCGGCTAATTCCCCCTGAATATAATCCAGCTTGAGCAGCATTTCTTTCAACTCGTCGTCACTGAGCCGCCTAGTGTTGCCAGAGGTATAATCCTGCTCAAGTGAAAGTTTGGATTCGCCGACTTCAAAATATTTTCCGTAATTTAAATCACGGGTGTCGGACGGAACCCGGAAATAATTCGTGAGGTCTTCGGCGTGCACCAGCTCTTCGCGGTTCAGCAATGTTTCATGCTTCTTTTCGCCGTGACGCGTACCGATCACCCGGATTTCGTTATTCAACTTAAAGATCATCTTCAACGCCTCAGCCAGCTGCCCGATCGTAGCGGCAGGCGCTTTCTGCACAAAGGTGTCACCACCTGTTCCGTTTTCAAATGCGAACAGCACCAAATCCACCGCATCATCCAGCGACATCATGAAGCGGGTCATGTCCGGATCTGTCACGGTCAACGCCTTGCCCGCCTTAAGTTGACTGGTGAACAGCGGAATCACCGAGCCGCGGGAGGCCATCACATTCCCATAGCGGGTAACACAAATAACCGGCCCCTTACTGTTACCGATCGTTCGCGCTTTGGCCACCGCCACCTTTTCCATCAAAGCCTTGGACATGCCCATGGCATTGATCGGGTAAACCGCCTTGTCGGTGCTGAGGACGATGACATTTTTCACATCGTTTTCAATGGCCGCATTCAGCGTATTCTCGGTTCCCAGTACATTGGTGTAAACCGCCTGCAACGGATAGAACTCGCAGGAAGGCACCTGCTTCAAGGCCGCCGCGCTAAAGACATAGTCCACTCCGCGCATAGCTGAGTTGATACTGTTGAAGTCACGTACATCTCCGATATAAAATTTCACTTTGTCGTTTTGCAGTTTATGCCGCATATCGTCTTGCTTTTTCTCATCGCGGCTGAAAATGCGGATTTCACCGACATCGGTATCCAAAAATCGATTCAAAACCGCATTTCCAAATGAACCGGTTCCTCCGGTGATCAATAAAGTTTTATCTTTGAACATGCCCCATCCTCTACATTGTTTTTATCTAATCACTCTACATGCTGCTTTTCGTTGCAATCATTCCAGGTGCCATCCTATCTAATTTTGTAGCCTGGCTCTCGTTTGAACCCATCCTGTTTTCATCAGTTGACCCCACAATGAGTAAAAACATTGCAAAAAGAAGATTCTCCACGATCTTGAACAATAAGCCTGTTGAATACAATTGATGTATTTGAGTATTGATCCAAACGGCCAGTAAAAAACAAAAAATTGCATAGCGCTCCCCATGGAGCCCTTGCTTGAGCCGGAAAAAATACCGCCCCAAATAAAAAATCAATCCACCGTAAGCCAATGTTGCGGGCAAACCCAAATCCAACAAAAAGGACAATAAAATGCTGTGATACGCGTGCGCCCGGAAAATAATATCCACCCGATGCCCCATGTCTGCGAGCTCCCCACGATTTTGAATGGTCTCCGCAACTGAAAGGAGAACCCCCTTCCCAAGGAGCAAATACTGCGGAATTTGATCCAGGCAATGCCTCCAAAGTTCAAGCCGCCATTCCGCCGTGCCGGTCGCAGATTGATGTGCAGCAAAATCGATATTGATTCCCGGCAGAAAAGCAAAGGTTCGCTGAGCATTAAACGGAAGATATGGCGCAAACAAATAAGTGCCGACGAGCGCCACTCCTCCTGTTAGCACAATCAGGCCAAACGTCCTTTTCTTATTTTCTGAGCAAAACAAATGATACAGAGATAAAATAATTGCGATACTCAGCATCGATCGACGATAGCCCGAAAATCCGGCAGTAACCAGCGCACAAACAATAGATGAAAAATACAAAATTGTTCTTTTTTTAAACCAAAAAAATGAAGCCAATCCTAAAAAAGAGGTCGAAACGGCAGTCAACGAAACATATCGTCCCATCTGCCCCATTTCGCCGGAAACACCTTGTTCCTGAATATGTAAGCCAATGGCTGTGACATCAATAAATGTCTTAATCCAATAATTTCCTCTCGCCACAAGCCACTGCATAAAAAACTGAAAAAATGGACCAATAAGAAAAAACAAGAAAAGTCGTTTGTAATTCTTATCCGACGAAATCAACTTAAGAGAAAAAAGTAACCCGAAAATTGTAATAATAACCAGTATATATCGACTTCCTCCAATAAGGTCACCTCCCAACCGATATATTCCGGTCCCTCTTGTAAGCATGACGCTGGCAAGCGCGGCTAAAAATAGATAAGCACAGGTTTTCGCCCGTTTTAGAGGCACCGGAACAGTCTTTTTAAACTCATCTCTACGTAGGCATATACGTGCAATATTAATACCAACCCAAAAAACCAGAATCCATTGATAAAAAAGTCTCCAGCCCAATAAGTCGACCGGAACAGCGATCTGGAAAAAATAGCAAAAGAACAGTGCCGCCATACACTGCTCAGGAGACAGAAGAAGGGATGCCGCGAAAAGAGCCAGAACGCCATAGATTCCGATCCACATGCCCTTGGCGGCAAAAATCATAAATGTAAGCATAAAAAAGCCCACAAGGAGTATTTCTCTGAGTTTATGAGTCATGACATCTCTACCTTTTTAACAGTTCAAGGCCGCCAACAGTGTTCTTCTTACGAGCGAGGCCCCAGAATTCTTTCTAAAGACGCATCAACTCGTATTCGCCGATCGCTCTGCCACAGTCGTCTCAACAAAGCTAATTGGGCATCTTGACGATGTTCCAGCTCCGGCAACGGCACACTTTTCATATTATCCCTACACGTCTTCTCATCATGTCCATCCTTATAGCGCTGACTGTACCCACCCTGATAAAAAGTAAACCCGGTTATATACAGCTCATCTATATCATGGTTCAGCAGATCCAGCATAGCTGTTGTGCCGGTGTTTGAAGTTGAGCGCAACTGCCTAACCAGCACTCTCCATACAGAAATCGGGAGAATACGATACGCACATTCAATATTCCTCTTCAAAATATCCAAATTATTTTTCACATACCATCGTCTGTTAGGAAACGCACTGCACAAAAATTCCAGATTCCACCCATCAACCAATGCCGCAAAATCACGTCCGCCCTCTTCGACCATGCAGTGATAAAGAACATCCGTGCGTGTACCGACATCCTCCTCATGACCCGGTGGAATCGGCAACGCCTCATTGACGCGAACAATCACATCATAAGACTCGATCAGATCATGCTGTCCCGATCCATCTACTGAAGGAGCTGGGCCGACAACAACTACACGTTTGTTCTTAAGATAGTCCGCATACTTCGCACAAACATCCGCATACTTGTGCCGATAGCACCTCCAAGCTGTATTTCCGACGGTGCATTTCAGATACTGTACCGCCCATCTAAAATTCCATCTGATTCGACGTAGAAAAACAATCTCCCTCAACCGCTCGATAAAGCTAGATGTAACACCGCTCATTACTGTCCTTTTTCACACCTTAAATCAGATGCCCTCATCAAGGGCTACGCCCAAAAAATCCTCATAATCTCCAAATTATGTGCCCAGTTATCGCCCGTATGACACACAATATCATAGATATAATTATCGACCTTGCCTTTGTATTTACCGCGAATAAGTGATTTAAGCCTCTCGCCCACACACGAGATGTCCGCATTGTTCAACTCTTTCTTGCGATATTGCGGATTAGGCAACTCGACCCAGATTACACGTATACGCTTTTCATAGGGGGTCATGTGTGCCAGTTTTTTATCTACCTTCCACTCGGAGATGTCATCGATTTCATAAATGGCGCGAACTTTTTTCTCAAACTCCTGTTCGCTGTATTTATAGTCCGAAGACTTCATCACCTCATAGGGTATGTCGTTTTGAATTTGGTCAAAATATTCTGAAACAGGTGGCCATAGGATGATCGGAAAGTAAAGACCCTTCTCCCAAAACAACTTCTGCCTACGCTGCTCGATCAACACGCATTCTTCCTCAGAAAATCCATTATAACGAAACCAATCTAATGGGTATGAAACCGGGCCATTTTGCTTATAATGCGGGTGTACAGAAACCGCTGGCACATCAAAATACAAGGCGAGAGCTAAACGATGGGACCCATCCAATAAATACCCGTTGCGAGTGACGTCTAGTGCGCTCTTCCAATCAAACCCANNCCATGCCGGTCGACCCGCTTAATAAGATGTCTAAAGCGCGCTCCATACCCTTCGGGTGTCCCTCGGGCGGCCTGCATTTTTTCATATAAATCAAACCCAAATTCATTTTTACCGAAATAATTCTCCACCGCCAAAAACCGCACAATCGCATCATAACGACTATACTCAACCCCGATATATTCAGCGGAAATCAAACTTCTAGGCGAAATCGCAAGCTCATACCTCCCGGAAACAAGAGGCAGCAAAAACCACCCTTTCCGCACACGGTTAATCAGAAAAACCATCCCGGGGAATTTAGATACTATTTTTCTAATACACTTTTTTAGAAATACCATCACGACCCGTCACCCTCCGATCCTGCCGGAAAAACGACTCCATACTTATTTGCCAATGCCGCATCCCACATATTCTTATGCGTCCTGATATAATCTAAATGATGAATTTTCCCGGGTGTATCCCGATACTCAAGGGCGCGATACAGCAACTCAACAGACAACCCGGGCACAAAAAAAGGCCCTGCCTTTACCTTAGACTTCAGCAACTCTGTCTCAAGTCCGTGCAATCCCAAATCGAACGCGCAATCTATTTGATAATGCAAAATCCCGCACCACAAGAACCGAATCTTGACCCGCGCATCACTTCGCTTTATCTCAACTCCATACCTCCACTTATGCATACTCACAAAATCATCCAGAATAGAAACAAGTTCATGAAAATTTGTTTTTGAAACTAAAATATCAAGATCTTTACCAACAGGATAGCTGACCGGAAAATCAGAGGTCGTATACGGCACATCCGATTTAAGGATCACATNNATCACATATTCTAAAGTTTTAACGCGGTCCAATAATGTACTGAGCCGCAGACGTTCCGTTTTCAGCACCTGAAAATAGACCCGTTGCGATCTAGCCACCAGTGCCAGTGCTTTCTTTTTAGCTAGATACTTAAAATCCATGTTTTCAGTAAATCCTTCACCCGCTTACCCGCCAGCGCTTTCTCCCGCCTTGAGACACAAAATAAACCGATAAATATTATCTGCATTATTGCACTAAGCGCAGCCTTAACCACGAAACCAAAAATCCCGACAACATTTATCCCTTTTATAAATAGCCACGCCATCAGTCCGGCGAACAGCGATACCAGTATAATCTGTACAAAATAGCGATACCCTCTTTGAAACCCAACGCCAATTCGTCGGCAATAAAGTGGAAAAAACAACATGTCCCCTAATAGGAAATTAGACAGAATTGTTCCTAGAATAGGGCCGCCAATCCCAAAAGGCTTTATCAGCGCGATACTGACGATCAAGTTTAGAATAATCTTCGCGCTGGCCAATCCATTTACCAAACGAAGGCTGCCGGACGCCTTGCAAACGTTAGCACCGACGCCCAAACTGGCAAATATAGGAACAAATAAAAAATACTGAGCCCACTTGATTGATTCTAAAAAGTCATTCCCGACCCATATCTTGATGAAGTCCGGTATACAGAGATATGCAATCACACAACACGGGATGGACACAAGGCTTCGCATGCGAACTCCTTGAGACACTAGTTTTTCAAGCCGAAAAAGATCCTTTTGAGCCCCCAGAGTATAGGTTGCAGGAACTAAAGTGCACATTAACAACCCAGCCGTTTGCTGGATCACTTGAAATGGCTTTGCAGCAACGGCGTAAAGCGTAACGGCCCCCATCGTCAAAAACCTGCCAATAATCAGACTGTCAATCTGAATAGAGAATATTGCGATAATGGCACCGTAAAATATCCCCAGACTGAACTTATGCATGCGCTTGAGCTGACTGAACCGAAAGTTATTCGGCTTCCAGTTAATTTCAGGCACATATTTTCTAAGCAGTACCAGCCCGGAAGCAGAACAAGCCGCCAACAACGTAGCGGTTACCCATTTGATTAATATAATGTCATCCACTACACAAACCATACCAAGCATGACGGTTGACCGCCCGGCCATTTTAATCGCATTCAGCAAGCCCAACTCTTTAATCCGCATGCTGGCACTCAGCACCACATCCACAATTCGCAACGGCCACATAATCAGGCAGAACAGCGCGCTGATTTGCAATAGGCGTTTTGCGATAAGCTGATTTACAGGCTGAATATTGAAAAACTCAACGATCGATTGCGCACCTGTAAAAAAACCGACCCCGAGCAACAGTCCAATGAAAAACAAAAGCCCTGTCCCGGAAACAATAACCTCTGAAAGTTCCAGATGATCGCCCTTGGCCCGAGCTTCTGCCACATATTTTTGCAACCCCTGCGTGAAGCCGAAGTCAAAAACGTTCAGATAGCCTGAGACAATCCCCGAAAGCACCCATATACCATATAATTCGGCCCCCAGGTTCTTAACAAACAGGGGCAGCACCAGCAAATTAATGAACATCACCCCGACCTGCGCAACGGCAGACCACAGGGTGTTGGTAATGATAAGTTTTTTAGTGATTTGCATGAATCCCCGTATTACGTAACGAGTAATGCGGATTTCAATTCAAAAGTAGAGGAACGATATTTAGATGCTGGCTAAACGCCTTATACTCCGCGATACTTCAGCTTTTCGCGTTGCACAGCCTCGACACCCAGCACTTCAGATTTTTTAAAAGCCAGCGCTTTGTGCACGTTGCGCAGGTCGCGGGTCAGCTTGCGCATACCGTCCGGCTCAAGTGAGGCTGCGTGGTCGGTTCCTTTCCAGGTGCGGTCTAGAGTAAAGTGGCGTTCCACCCACTCTGCTCCCAGCGTCATGGCCGCCACATCGGCCGCGATCCCCAAATGATGCCCGGAGAAACCAATTGCTTTAACCCGACCGGCAAACCGCTCGCGGATGCGCAAAAGCTCATACAGACAGATGTCTTCGAATGCCACTGGATAACCGGAGGTGCAGCTGTAGACCACCAGATCTTTGGCGCGACCGCGCTCTTCAAAAAATCTGACGATCTGCTCTTCCTCTTCGCGGGTCGTCATTCCAAACGAGAGGTGCACCTCGCCCGTATAACTTTCACAGAGGTAGCCCAACATGTCCCAATGTAGATTACAGGCCGACGGTATTTTGATTAGCGATGGGTTCAGCGGCACGATATCTTTCGATGCAGTCAAATCCCATACCGAGGTGCTGTATTCCACCCCGAATTCTTCGCACCATTTTTTCAGTTGACGGTTCTGTTCCACATCCAGTTCTAGGGCCTCACGATGTGCACCATACGTTTCCCCATAGGCATTTGCCGGATTCGGATGCGGTGCGTTGTACTGCTCTGGCGTCAGCAACTCTTTCGGAGTCCGTTTCTGAAACTTGACCACGTCTACTTTGCAAAACAGTGCAGCATTCATAATCAATTCCCGCGCAATCGCCATATCCCCTTTGTGATTGCATCCGATCTCTGCAATCACCTTCGGGGTGCCCGTCGATAAAAACCCGCTGATTTCCTTATCCAAACTCATTTCATGACTCCTTATTATACAGTCAAAGTCTCAAGGTCTAAGGTTTAAAGTCAGACCTACGAGACCGCACAACTCGCGAACAGCCCCCTGCCCACCCGGCCTCGTAAGCACAATTGACGCAACCTGTTTTGCCTCGGGATAGCCATCCGACGGAACCACGCCGCATCCGGCGGCTTTCAAACACTCCGTATCATTGGCATCATTGCCTACAAAAACAACCTCTTCCGGCTTGATCCCGTTCTCTGCACACCAGTTTTGAAAGGCTTCGAACTTTTTCTCACCCAGTCCTTGGCGGCATTCAATGCCCAGCTTTTTGCAACGGGCACTCACCACCGGATTTTCTTCCGTAGAAAGCACCGCGAGCTTTATCTCGCTCCTATTCAGCTGCGCCAGGCCCCATCCATCCGATCGGTCACAGCGAACGGTTTCTTTGCCGGTTTCGTCAACATAAACCTTGTTGTCGGTAAAAACTCCGTCGAAGTCGAAAAGGACGGCCTTAGGGTGAATTGTAAGATGTGGGATGTAGGATGTAGAACGATTGGCTTCTGACTGGTGGCGAAGAAGTAGCGCTTCGGCGATCTGAAGGTCTGCCGGTTCATCAATTTCAAAACATCGTTCCGGCGGCATCAAAGATAGAACCGTTTTCCCGAAAAACCGATGTCCCGCTTTTTTGAACCCGTCCGTCTTCATTACATAGATCGCGCCGTTTTCTTTATATTGCGGTTCGCGATCCTGACGACGCGGGCGAAACCGTTTGTCGTGATTGATTCCCTCCGCAGACCCGTCCTCGTTTTGTTTCCACACAAAATAATGAAAATCCTTCACGGTCAGGCAGGAGTCGGCTTTTTCATCTAGTAGCTTCTGCACCGCTGCATCAATGTCTTCGGTCGCAGTCAACGGCGAAGTGCACTGCATGAAGATCAGCAAATCCGGCTCTTTGCCCTGCTCTTTCAAAACGCCCAGCGCATGAACTAAAGCACTTTCCGAAGTCGCGGTATCACCTGCCAACTCCGTCGGACGACCAATCACCTGTGCTCCATAATTACGGGCGACGGACGCAATTTCCGCATCATCCGTGGAAATATAAACCGTATCAACAAACTTAGAAGCTCTTGCCGCCTCGATATTCCAGGCAAGCATGGGCTTGCCAGCAATCTCAATGACGTTTTTGCGGAAAATCCCTTTCGATCCGCCGCGAGCAGGTATAATGGCTATCGCTTTTATTATTTTTTCCATTGGCATAAGTTTCTTTTTAAAGGTTTTCATGGAAAACATTAAATTTTACATCCTCATATACAGAAATATATTTTCGTGCAGCCAAGTCTGAAGAAAATTCAGCTTCTGCCTTAGCACGGCAAGCGATAGACAGTGGCTGGCAACTAGAACCTAGGGGCTTGGAAAAAATCCACTCGATTCCTTTGCAAAAACATCCCGTGTCAAACGGTTCAGCGAGATATCCATTTTTTTTGTGGTCCACAACATCCATTAGGCCAGACGTACGAAATACCACGACAGGGACTCCACAAGCCATCGCTTCTGAGGCGATTTGGCCAAATGATTCCCGGCGAGACGGAACGCAGACCACATCCGCCGTGTTATACAACGCAGCCATCTCTTTTTCAGAAGAAATAACACCCATCCAATGCGTTTTTAATCCCGAAATATCATGCGAACCCGCCGCGCCAAATACAACCAACTCTACCCCCTCACAATCATTTTTCGGCAGTGCAAGAAGCGCCTGTTGAAGCAGGTCACTCCCTTTATTGGGATCCGAAGGATTATGAGCCCCGAATAAAATCAGTTTTTTATCCAGCGGCAGGTTAAAGTGTTGGCGACATTTCAATTGTTCCAAGGGTTGAAAGATCTCCAAATTCAGTCCGTCTGGAATCACCGTCACTGGAGCATCAGCAAACAGTCTACTCTGCCGCACCTGCTGCGCCATCCAATTACCCGGCGCCACGAACTGAATATTCAGCTTTGCCCATGCTTTCTGCTTCTTCTTAAAGATCCAGTGGTTGACGGCATTATGTAGCTTGACTCTGGTTGCTGGTTGCTGGTTGCTNNACGGCCAACAATCATGCAGCGTCCATACGAGGGGCTTGTTGATTTTCGCAATCTCCCAAATGGAAATCATCTCTGCGTGAGGCCAGTGAAGATGAATAATGTCCGCGCCTGAAGCATTAAGCACCTTGTGCAATCCTGTCGGGAAAATGTTAAGAGAACAGCCCTCCATACCGAGAAGCTTCGTCAATTGCGTTCCAATCCATCCGCGAGCGCGAACAGCGAGTCGGCCGGAGAAGGCTTTAGACCATAGGCCTTGAACTTGGGGTGAACTGATCTCTGAAACAAAAGGATCGCTCGTTCCTTTTGTGCGCACCAACATCCGAGATTCAACTCCGGTTTTCAACAAGGCTGTATGCAACCGATAAGAAGCGATGCCAGATCCGCCACCCTGAATGTCACTAGTGCCAACGTGAAGGATTTTCATAGCGACCGCCGGTCAAGATAATTGATGGTGAAAAGAAAAGTGCAGAACGGATATCCCATACGTTTAAACCGTTAAATCTCGTGGTTCGTTGAGATCATCACAGACATTGAATGGTCTCACTCATTTAAATGTTTTATGCCCGCTGATTTCCGAGCTCTGGAAACCTATAGCCGGGCATCTACCATGTGACGCGACAGAACATTTTTGATGTCATAAATAACATGTGAATCGGCGCAGAGGGCTTTCAGGTCAGCTTCTCCCATTTTCTTGAATTCGTTGTGAGCAACGGCGAGAACGACGGCGGCGTAGCCGCCGGAGGCGCGGACCTTAGACTTTAGACTTTGGGCTTTAGACTCGATGGCAATGCCATATTCATGAGCAACTTCTTCCGGAGATGCCCAGGGATCGTAAACATCCACCTCACAGCCATAGTCCTTAAAACTCGCAACAATATCGATAACTCGGGTATTGCGAACGTCCGGGCAGTTTTCCTTAAAGGTGATCCCCAACACCAGAATCCTGGCACCATTGACGGTAATTTTCTTTTTGAGCATGAGTTTGATCGTTTCATCGACCACAAACTGTCCTACGCGGTCGTTAATGCGGCGCTGCGCGGAAATAAGCTCGGGGTAGTAGCCGACCTGCTCCGCTTTGAAGCTGAGATAATAAGGGTCGACCCCGATGCAGTGCCCGCCAACCAACCCTGGACGAAACGGTAGAAAGTTCCACTTCGACCCGGCCGCTTCCAAAACATCCAGTGTATCAATCCCCATTTTATTAAAGATCATCGCCAGCTCGTTCATCAGAGCAATGTTGACATCACGCTGTGTGTTTTCAATCACTTTGGCCGCTTCCGCCACTTTGATGGAGGGTGCTTTGTGTGTTTCAACCGTCAGAATACTGCGATACAGCGCGTCCACAAAATCAGCAGTCTCCGGAGTGGAGCCGGAGGTTATTTTGACAATGTTGGTCAACCGGCGTTCTTTATCGCCGGGATTGATGCGTTCGGGACTGTACCCCGCGAAAAAGTCGACGTTGAATTTGAGCCCGCTAACCCGCTCGACCACCGGAATACAATCTTCTTCGGTAGCACCCGGATAAACCGTAGATTCATAAATGACTACATCGCCTTTTTTGATGACCTTGCCGACCGTTTCGCTGGCTTTGATTAACGGGGTCAGATCGGGCCGGTTGGAATTATCGACGGGAGTAGGAACGGTGACGATGTAGACGGAACAACCGTTCAAATCGTTCAAATCCGTTGAAAACGTTACAGTCGTGGCGGAAGCCAATTCTTCAGCTGAACACTCAAGGGTGTGATCCTTGCCGGAGGAGAGCTCGTCGACGCGCGCCTGATTGATATCGAATCCAAGGGTTGGAAACTGTTTACCAAATTCAACCGCCAGCGGCAGCCCAACATAGCCAAGCCCAATGATGCCGATGCGGACGGGATCAGAGGTCGGAAGACAGAGGTCGGAGGACAGATGATTTACTTTATTTGTCATATTATTTCTCCACAGAGCGGCAGATGATCCGTTTCAATATCTTTTAAAAACAACGTTTTTTGATCTTTTTCCGAGACTTGGAAGTCCGCACCAGGCCAGATAATCCCAATATCCGGGTCATCCCAACGAACTCCGTATTCATCGCCGGGGGTATAAAAATCGCTGCATTTGTAAACGAAATCAACTTCATCGCTCAGCACACAGAATCCGTGCGCAAAACCTTTGGGAACAAACATCTGGTGGTGATTTTTTTCTGATAAAATCGCCCCGATCCATTTTCCAAAGGTTGGCGAACCTTGGCGGATATCCACCGCCACATCAAACACTTCACCACGAATAACAGAAACCAGTTTGTCCTGCGCATGTTCGAGCTGATAATGCAGTCCGCGCAAAACGCCGCAAGTCGATCTCGACCAGTTGTCTTGCACAAACCGCGCGGCNNGCGATGCCCGCATCACGGTATTGTTTTTCATGATAGGTCTGCGCGAAAAAGCCGCGCGCATCAGGAATCACGCGAGGTTTTATCAACTTCACTTCAGGAATGGCTGTTTCGATTATTGTCATGATCTCAACGATTGTTAGTTTCTAAATGCTAGTTGTTAGGGATGGTCAAGTTGTTAGTTAATGCGTAATAACGGTTGATTTTTCGGGCTTCCGATCAACCCGGCAACAAAATAACCTATCAACGGTTCTCCTCCGCCAACAGACGGAGGAGATACTGCCCATACTGGTTTTTGGAAAGTTCTTTCCCCATCTGTTCGAGCCGAGCAGAGTCAATAAATCCTTTACGCCAGGCGATTTCTTCAACGCACGCGATTTTCAGGCCTTGCCGCGCCTCAATGGTTTCGACATAACTTCCGGCCTGCTGAAGCGATTCATGCGTGCCGGTGTCTAACCAGGCAAATCCGCGGCCCAGCACTTCGACGTTCAGTTCGCCCATTTCCAAATAGGTCTGATTGATGGTTGTGATTTCGAGTTCGCCGCGCGCGGAGGGCTTCTGATGCTTAACCATTTCAACGACCCGGTTATCGTAAAAATAGAGCCCTGGTACGGCATGATGCGACTTCGGCGTGGCGGGTTTTTCCTCAATGGACAGGGCTTTACCGTTCGAATCGAATTCAACAACACCGTAGCGTTCCGGATCGAGTACTGGATAGGCAAATACGGTGCCGCCCTTTGTGCGCTCGTCTGCCCTTTTCAGCATGCCACTAAATCCGTGTCCGTAGAAAATATTGTCGCCAAGNNATCAAAAACGCCTGCGCCAATCCTTCGGGTTTCAGCTGTTCGGCATAAGTAAAGGACAGGCCCCACTGTGCGCCGTTCCCGAGCAACTCCCGAAACATCGGCAGATCGTGCGGCGTGCTGATAATAAGAATCTCCCGGATACCTGCCAGCATGAGTACAGAAAGCGGATAATAGATCATCGGTTTGTCGTAGACAGGAAGCAATTGCTTACTGACCACACGCGTCAATGGATGCAGACGAGTTCCACTTCCTCCTGCGAGGATAATCCCTTTTCGCTTTGTCATCAGATTCTCCCTGTTCAGGCCTTGCCTAATCGTTCACCAGCATATTTTCCCGAACGGATCGGACCCCACCACCATTCGTTGTCCAGATACCACTGAACTGTTTTGCGAATACCGGACTCGAAATTTTCCTGCGCTTTCCAGCCCAGTTCGGCTTCGATCTTGGCTGCATCAATCGCATAGCGCATGTCATGGCCGGGACGGTCTTTAACAAATATGATCAGTTCTTTGTAGGAGCGATCCTCTAAAGGTTTCAGTTCGTCCAAAATAGCACAAATGGTTTCAACCACCTCCAAATTGGTGCGCTCGTTGCGACCGCCCACGTTGTAGGCTTCCCCGGGCACGCCTTTTCCAACGGCGGTCACCAGCGCACGCGCGTGGTCTTCCACATAAAGCCAATCTCGAATTTGGTTCCCTTTCCCATAAATGGGCAGAGGCTTCTGATCCAGCGCATTTAAGATGACGAGCGGAATCAGTTTTTCCGGAAAATGGTACGGACCATAATTGTTCGAGCAGTTTGTAATCACCGTCGGCAGTCCGTAGGTGTGGTACCAGGCCATGACCAGATGATCGCTCGACGCCTTGCTGGCCGAATACGGCGAACGCGGATCATATGGCGTGGTTTCTGTGAAAAGGCCCTGTGGACCAAGCGAGCCGTATACTTCATCGGTCGAGATATGATGGAAGCGGAAAGATTTTTTCCAATCATTGGAAAGCCCTTTCCAGTAATCACGGGCGCAGGTCAGCATGTTGTACGTGCCGACGATGTTGGTTTCGATAAACGCTGCCGGACCGTCAATCGAGCGGTCAACATGTGACTCCGCTGCCAGATGCATCACCGTGTCCGGTTGAAACTCCGCAAAGAGAGCTGAAATTTTCCCGGCGTCACAAACATCCGCCTGCGCAAACTGATAGAGCGGACTCGTGGCGATCTCTTTGAGCGACTCTGTGTTGCCCGCATAGGTGAGCTTATCCACATTGAGCACGCTGACGCCCTTTTCTTTGACCAGATAACG
>DINM01000098.1:4550-9865 GCA_002423675.1 Verrucomicrobia bacterium UBA5540 | reverse complement strand
GGCCCGCAGAATGGTCGAGATGCAGAAGAGCGCGTTTCCGGAATCGGCGGCCGACATCGTAATTGTCGGCTCTGTGGTCGGACGGCATATTTCGCCGTTCAGCGCGGTGTACGGCTCCTCAAAATTTGCCGTCCATGCGCTGGCCGAAGGACTGCGGCGCGAAGTCGGCCCACAAGGCGTACGCGTTTCGCTGGTACAGCCGGGCATTGTCGTAAGCGGGTTCCAGGATGCCGCCGGATACAGCGATGAGATGGTCGATAACTTTCACAAAAAATTCGGCCCGTTGCTGATCGGTGAGGATATTGCCGACGCTATCCATCACGTCGTCAGCCTGCCGCCGCATGTGAATATCAGCGACATCGTCGTCCGCCCGACGCGTCAGGATTATCCGTAATCCAAGCCCCGGAAGGCGTTATGAGCGATCTGGATCCCATACAGCAGATTCTCTGCCCATATTGCGGTGAGCCGCTCGAGATCCGGCTTGATGCCATCACGACCGACGAAGAGTATGTGGAAGATTGCTCTGTATGTTGTCGTCCGATCCTTCTCCATGTCGTCCGGGACGGGAACGGCGAACCGTCGGTGTCATCGGAAAAAGAATCCGAATAAGAACAGCTAGGCGCCGATGCCGTATTTGGAACATTCTTCGATGGCATAGCGGTCGGTGCAGCCGGCAACGTAGTCGCAGACGGTGCGCATGAGCCCCTCTNNTCCGCGCTGAAACAGATGAGCCGCTCCGGCGTGTTCATCACATCGGCGATGGTTTGCGGATTGTGCTTTTCAATCCGCCGGTGTCCTTCGGTGAGAACGTCCTGCGCCTGCAGGTCGAGCAGGTTGCGGATGGTGATGCGCCGGTGCTGATCTTCGTCGAGGCCACTGTACTGTTCGTCGGTACGCGCGACAGCCATTTTCCAGAAAGCGAGTTCGCGCAGCTGGTCGAGCGTGATGAGTCCGGCAGAAAGGCCGTCGTCCACGTCGTGGGCGTGGTAGGTCATATCGTCGGCGACATCGGCGATCTGCGCTTCCAGATATTGGAACGGCCCGATGGGATGGCCGTCGAGTTCGGCATCCGGATTGGAGGCTTCGTGCTTGAGCAGTCCGGCGCGCACTTCCCAGGTGAGGTTGAGGCCGGCAAAGCCGGGATACTGGTATTCGAGCATTTCAACCGCGCGCAGGCTTTGGAGGTTGTGGTCGAACCCGCCGTGTTCTTTCATCAGATCGTCGAGTACATACTCGCCGCGATGGCCGAACGGGCTGTGGCCGACGTCGTGCGCGAGGCAGATGGTTTCGGTTAAATCTTCGTTGACACGAAACGCGCGGGCGAGCGTGCGGCCGACCGCCGTCATTTCCATGGTGTGCGTGAGGCGCGTGCGGTAGTGGTCGGCCGTGCCGTTGACGAAGACCTGCGTTTTGTATTCCAGCCTGCGGAAGCAGCGGCTGTGAAGGACGCGGTCGCGGTCGCGCTGAAAACAGGGCCGTACCGGATGGTCGGGTTCTTCGTGTCTGCGGCCGAGACTGCATGCGCTGTGCGCGGCGTACGGGGCAAGGTCGCGGGATTCAAGCTGTTCCCATTCCTGTCGGGAGTGTGTCATGGCGGCATTTTAACCCTTTAGTCTCATTTGACAAATGACACTCGGCGGTTTTTTCGTCTATTCTGCATCTGGTAGTCAAGAGACTGCGGAGACACAAAATATGTGCGAAAAGACACTTGCTTCAAAAACGGTTTTTAAGGGGCGCATCCTGAGCGTGGATGTACTGGACGTGGAACTCGCAGACGGACGCACCGGAACGCGTGAAATTGTGCGGCACGGTGCGGCGGTCGCGGTGATCGCCCGGCGGCGTGACGGACGGTTTGTATTCATTCGTCAGTTCCGTAAAGCCATGGAACGTATTTGTTTCGAAGTCATGGCGGGAAACTGCGATCCGGGAGAAGCATCAGAAGTCTCGGCAATCCGGGAGCTGAAAGAGGAAACCGGCTATACCCCCGACTCAATCCGCTTTCTGGCTCCGATTTACCCGTCGGTCGGCTACTGCACGGAACGGATCGATATTTTCTACGCCGAGGTCAACGAACCCGGCGAAACCGACTTCGATCCCGATGAG
The DNA here is from genome assembly GCA_002423675.1 of Verrucomicrobia bacterium UBA5540. GTDB lineage: Bacteria > Verrucomicrobiota > Kiritimatiellia > Kiritimatiellales > Tichowtungiaceae > Tichowtungia. The sequence goes on along the minus strand of DINM01000098.1, from coordinate 7,762 downwards.
AACATCGAAACCGTCCTGCTCACCGAACAGGAAATGGACTCCATGATCCGCGCCGGCAAGGTGCAGGACGCGAAAACGCTCGCGGCATGGGCGTCTTATAAAGCCATGGTGTAGTGGAAATCCTTGCACGCCTTTCTGTTTTTATATTTTGACTCTTTTAAAAATAATAATAATGATTAATTCTGTTTAACAGAAGGGGCTTTCAGTATGCGCACGTTCACAATTCTTATCGTAGCGGTTTGCGTTGCTGCAACCGGTTTCAGTACAACGATCAATCAGATCGGAACGTTTAATAACTGGACAACCGAATGGACTTCGCTGGGCGGTTATGATGCAAACAACGGGCTGAGCGAAATTGACTTTGTCGGTGATGTAAACGACCCCGGCCTCTATTGGGCTGATAATGGAGAATACGTCTTCTTCCGCTTCCGGGTGGCTGTCGGCACGGTCATTGACACGACATTCCATGACGCCCATTTTCTGCTGATTGATGTGGACAACTACCTCTATGGTTCCGGCTTCGGCANNCCAACATCGTCGGCCGCCCCGATTTCGGTTTTGCCTGGGACACTAAATCCAATGACAACACCAAGCACGGCCTGGAAATGTCGGTCTTCAATACCGGTGCAAACACATGGAACGGCATCAACATGGCGGACCTTGACGGAGCCAGCGGAAGCAAGGGGACGAATGACATCAACGGTCTCATCAGCGGCTCGACATTCCGTACCACAGACGGCTATGTTCGCACCATTGACGGGCAGTCCACTGCCGACTTCGGTCTCACAACCCTCATTGACTTTGCCGTTTCATGGGATTATCTCACCAACAATACCCCTTTGGCTAAAGGACAGACTTGGAATATCACGCTTGCCAGTATTGCCAATGCAACNNGGCCGGTCATTAGTAGAACAAAAATAATCGCGCAAACCCCGCACAGAATCAGCGACCAGACCGGCCGCGGACTTTGGTCATCTTTACGGCGAAGCATCTTCGTCCAGACAGCCAGCGCGGCCAGCAGAAAAGTAACGCCGACCGCAGAAAGAAACGCCAGCTTGTTCTTTTCGGCATACGGCACACTGGAACCGGCCCGCCCGACCAGTGGCATCAGCATACAGGTGTAAAAAAAGGCCACGCCTGAAGCGACCGTCAATACGCTGCCGGTGACCGGTTTCTGCAAGAATTTTTTAAATTCGGGATTCATAGCTGGTCTTTATAGTTCCAATGCCCGGAAAAATCCACCTCTCTTTTTCCAATGTTCGGAAAAACATGGTAGAGTCGGTGCCTCTGAAATCAAAAAATTTCCAAGGTTCGGAATATGAGCGACAAATGGATCACGGTAACGGGCGCACGGGAGCACAACCTCAAGAATGTGGATGTGAAGATCCCGCGCAACAAACTCACCGTCATCACCGGGCTGAGCGGTTCGGGCAAATCGTCGCTCGCCTTCGANNAAATCCTCGCTGGCCTTCGATACACTTTACGCCGAGGGGCAGCGCAAATATGTGGAAAGCCTTTCGGCGTATGCCCGCCAGTTCCTTGAGCAAATGCAGAAGCCGGACGTCGATACGATCGAAGGTCTTTCGCCCGCCATTTCGATCGAGAGGCGCACGGCGGGTTCCAATCCGCGTTCGATTGTCGCAACCACGACAGAAATCCACGACTATCTGCGTCTGCTTTTTCCAAGCATTGGAAAAGTCCACTGCCCGGAATGCGGCAAACCGATCCAGCGGCAGAGCGCCGAAAACATTACTGAACAACTTTTGCAGATTCCGAAAAAGACCAAAGTCTTGCTGCTCGCGCCGCTGGTGCGCGGACGCAAAGGCAAACACGAAGAGATCTTCGCCTCCATTAAGCGACAGGGCTTTGTGCGCGTACGCGTCAACGGCGAGCTCTATGAACTGGACGCGGTTCCCGATCTCGATAAAAACAAAAAGCATACCATCGAAGCGGTGATCGACCGGCTCGTCATCGATCCCGCAGCCCGCAGCCGCATCAATGACTCCGTCGAGTTGGCGCTCGCCACCGGCGAAGGGCTGATGATCGCCATGATCCAGAACGGCGACCAGTGGGAAGACCGGCTCTACTCCGAAAAAAACGCCTGCCTCGACTGCAACATCAGCTTTGAAACCTTCACGCCCAAGCACTTTTCGTTCAACAGCCCGTACGGCGCCTGCCCCATCTGCCACGGACTCGGCAACATGCTCACCTTCGACGAAGAACTCATCGTCCCCGACGAAACGCTTCCGCTCGAAGAAGCTATCCATCCGTGGCGGCGCGGCGGACGACGCGCCATCATTTATCACAAAAAGCTGCTGGCTGCCGTCGCGGATCATTACGGTATTTCGCTTCGCACGCCGTTCAACAAACTGCCCGTTTCGTTCAAGAAAATTCTATTCTACGGCTCGGACGAACCGATCACCTACTTCATGCGCCGCCATAAAGTGCACAAACCGTTCGAAGGAATCATCCCCGGCATGCAGCGGCGCTACGCCGACGCCGACAGTGAATGGTCGCAAGAGCGGCTTCGCGCCTACATGGGCAATCAGCGCTGCACCGCCTGTAACGGCGCGCGCCTGCGACCCGAAACGCTCGCCTGCACCATCGGCGGACAGAACATTCATCAGCTCTGCGCGCTCTCTATCGAAAAGGCGCAGCGGTTTTTCCAAACATTGGAAACAACGAAGGAGGAAGCGCGCATCGCCCGCGACATTTTGAAGGAAATTCAGGCGCGCCTCGGCTTCATGCTTGATGTCGGGCTCGACTACCTGACGCTCGACCGCGAAAGCGGGACGCTCTCCGGCGGCGAAGCGCAGCGCATCCGGCTCGCGACGCAGATCGGCTCGCGCCTCACCGGCGTGCTCTACGTTCTCGATGAACCCAGCATCGGTCTGCACCAGCGCGACAACGACCGCCTGCTCGCCACGCTCAAAGAACTGCGCGACCTCGGCAATACTGTCGTCGTTGTCGAACACGACGAACAGACGATCCGCGAAGCCGACTATGTGATCGACCTCGGCCTCGGCGCGGGCGTCCACGGCGGCAAAATTGTTTTTGCCGGAACACCCGCCCAATTGCTGAAGGCCAAAAACTCGCTCACGGCACAATACATGCGCGGTGAAATTGAAATCGAAGTGCCGAAAAAGCGGACCAAAGCCAACCAAGGTTTCCTCGAAATTCGCGGCGCGGCGGAAAATAATCTGAAAAACATC
>DINM01000098.1:0-4407 GCA_002423675.1 Verrucomicrobia bacterium UBA5540 | reverse complement strand
GGCAAGCGCTACAACCGCGAAACACTCGAAGTGCATTACGGCGGCAAAAACATCGCCGAAGTGCTGGCGATGACCATCAACGAAGCGTGCGACTTTTTCGCCGCCATTCCCGGCATCGAACGTAAACTGCGCACGCTCAAGGATGTCGGGCTCGGTTATCTCTGCCTCGGACAGTCCGCCACTACCCTCTCCGGCGGCGAGGCGCAGCGNNACCACCGGCCTGCATTTCGAGGACACCCGGAAGCTCCTGGAAGTGCTGCAGGAGCTGGTCGACAACGGCAACACCATCGTGGTGATCGAGCACAATCTCGACGTCATCAAGCGCGCCGACTGGCTGATCGACCTCGGCCCCGAAGGCGGCGAACGCGGCGGAAAAATCGTCATCGCCGGTACGCCCGAAAAGGTTTCCCGGGCATCCGCCTCCTACACCGGAAAATATCTCGCGGAAATGCTGGGAAGCTAAAAACCCGCGAATGGATTCCAACGTTTGGGACCCTTTCGCGGTTACTTTCCAATCATTGGAAAAAGGCTGGAAGAACTGCCCTCTTCGTAGGATACTCCCGCCTAATGAATTTTCGTTTTTCAAAAGTTTGCCACTCCCTTCGGTCATTGCCCCGCATACGCGGAGCCTCTCTCGCTTCGCTAGGGTGGATAGCTTTGTTTCTTCTTGCTCCGGTGCTGTTTGCGCAGGAGGCTCTTTCGACCCGTCAAATTGAAGCGGCGCTGGAAGACGAGTTGTATCCGCTGGCGGAACAGCAAATCTGGAAGGCGCTGAGCACCGAACATACCCCGGACGATGAGGCAACACTGACCCTTTTTCTGATTCGCGCCCTGACCGGTGAGCATAAGTTTGATGAGGCCGTAATTCTGGCCGATGAGTCGACCAACCTGCCACAGCAGGATGCATTTGCCTACTGGCGCGCCCGCGCATTGTTTGAAAGCGGAAATTTCGACGAGGTTTTCCAAACCCTGAAAAAAAATGAAAAACAGCTTTCGAAAGGCACCTATGCCGCGGCCGCGCTGCGGCTGAAGGGCCGCGCAGAGCAGGCGGCCGGCGATCTGAAGGCCGCTCAAAAGACCTTCGAAACGTTCCGCAAGCACTTCCCCGACGATAAAAATGCCGCGCAGAACCTGCTCGATCTCGCAGGAATTTATCTGGAGCGCGGCAAGAAGAGCGATTCGAGCAAAGCACTGCATGAGTTGCTGGAACGGTTCCCGAACAGCACACTGGCCGCCGCTACCCGGCTTGAGTTGGCACGACAATTGATCGCCGCTGGCGGCAAAGATGAACTGAAGGAAGCCTCGGCCCTGCTGACCGCGCTCGGCTCCAGCGAAACAGCCCATCCGCGATTACGATCCGCCGCATGGGTAGAGCTTTCTTCCATCGAGCAGCGCGCAGGAAACACCGGCGCAGCGGCCGCTGCGCTGGCTCAGGCGGAAAAACTGACGGATGATGCCGCACTGCGCGTCCGGCAAAAAACCGCCCGCGCCAACCTTCTGATTGAAGAGAACAAACCCAAAGAGGCTTTTCCGCTTTTCGACGAAGCGGTGAAGGAGTCGCCGAATACCGCGACGGCTGCCGAAATACTGGCTCAAAAAGCGGAAGCGCTGCTGAAAACCGAACAGTATCCAGAGGCGGAAAAAGTGTTTCAGGCGAGTCTTGATATCACCTCNNCCTCGGATCCCGCCGTGCAGGCCCGCTCGCAGACGGGCAAGGGCTGGAGCCTCTGGGAACAGAAACGCTATGAAGAGGCGGCTGTCGCCTTTGAAAATGCAGCGGCCAAATGTACCCAGCCCGACAGCTGCGCCACCGATCTCATCAAGGCGGGCGACGCGCGATTGGCGGCCGGACAGTATGAAAAAGCCGTTGAAAACTACCACCGCGTGATCACCCATTATCCGAAAAACCCCTTAGCCGCCCGGGCGATGTATCAAAGCGGCATAGCCAAACTTCTCTCCGGGAAACCCGATGCAGCGCGCGCCGATTTTGAACAGACAGAAAAAGAATTCCCACAAAGTGAATTTGCTTCGCAGGCGGCATTACAGCAGGCGGAACTGCTCAAAAGCGGACAACAGTGGGATCCAGCACTCGAACAGTACCGCCGCATTGCCGCGCAATATACCAATGCGGCGGTACAAGCCACCTCGGTACAACAGCAAGGCCTGATTCTTTATCGCATCGGTCAGTGGGATAATGCACTGGAAGATTTCCGCAATGTCAGCTCCAACTGGCCGAACTCTCCCGAAGCGCCGCAGTCGCTTTACATGCGCGGCTTCTGCCGCTATCTACAGGGCGATACCGAAGGCGCACTGGCTCTCTGCCAATCCTTTATCGAAAAATATCCCGACTCCGTCTGGACGCCCGGCGTTCTCTTCTGGATCGGCGAGCACTACTATAACCGCGGCGACTACGCCAAGGCTCAAACGACATTCCTCGACATCGCCACACGTTTCCCGACCAACTCCTTGACCGACGACGCCCTCTTCTGGGCCGGAAACGCACTGCTTAAGCAGGACAGCTTTCTCGACGCTTTCAACATATTCAGCCGCCTCGCCAAAGAGTTTCCCGACAGCCCGCTCATGCTGAAAACCCGGTTCGCCCAGGGCGAAACCCTCACNNACGCCTACGAAGAAGTCATTAAAAATTCGCCGGACGATCCACTGGCCGACCGCGCGCGCGGACGTCTTGCCGACTGTCTGTTCACGCTGGGCACTTCCGAGCCAGGCCGCTATCAGGAAGCGCTGACGGCCTATCAAACGCTGTATAAACGCCCGGCGGCCCCGTTCGCCCTCAAGCTGCAGGCGCTCTATAAAATCGCCCGCTGCGAAGCCAAGCTGGGGCAGAGAGAAAAAGCGTTCGCACATTACATGGAAGTAGTCTACAGCGCATCCGGCCGGACCGAACCGCTCTCGCCAGAAGCCGTATCGTGGTTCACGCGCGCTGCCTTCGATGCCGCCGCATGGCAGGAACAGCAACAGCAGTGGAAAGAAACGGTAAATATTTATAACCGGATTATTCAGGCCGGAGTCCCGGCAAAAAGCGAAGCACAGAAACGAATTGAAAAGATCGAACGCGAGCACGCGTCCGTGTTTTAAGAAAAAAGGCTTTAGACAATTCGAGCCTAAAGTCCAAGGTCTGAAGAAGGAGTTCTTATGATGATTGAATGGATCAACAGCGGCGGCCCGGTCATGTGGCTGATTCTCGTCTGCGCATTCATAGCGCTGGGAATTTTTCATGAACGCTTTTTCCATCTGNNGATTAAAATCGACGACTTCCTCAACGGCATCACCACCAATCTGATGCACGGCAACGATCTCGAAGCCGTCAGCATTTGCGACCAGACGCCCGGTCCGGCCGCCCATCTCGTCCGGACCGCCCTTCTGCACCGCGATGACCCGAAAGACGAACTGATTAAAGCCGTTCAGCAGGCGGGCATCCGCGAAATCCCTCGGCTGGAACGTCACACCAACCTGCTGATCACCCTCGCACAGGTTCTGCCGATGCTCGGCCTGTTCGGCACCGTCCTCGGCCTGCTCAACATACTCGCCGCCCTGCAGGCCGGTTCGCCCCTCGCGGAAATCGGCGATCTGGCCGAAGGGCTCTGGACGGCTCTGCTGACAACTGCCGCCGGACTCAGCGCCGGGATTCCCGCCTATGCGGGCTATCACTTCCTCATCAGCCGCGTCGAATCTATCGCAATCGACATGGAACAGACCGCGGGCGAAATCATCTACTTTCTCACGCACCCCTCCTCCGGAGCGCGCCATGAACCGTAACGACTGTGAAGCCATCCTTCATCTGCACCGCATGTTCCTGCCGCGCCGCCGGACCGGGCGCGGGTTTCTCACCGGCACCGTCTTTCTCGATGCCGCGCTGCTCCTCTGCNNCGCCTTCGTCCTCGCCAGCTCGCACTTCGTCCTCAAGCCCGGCATCGCCCTCGACCTGCCGGTCGTCTCGCAGGCCGACGGCATCCAATACAACGACATGGTTCTGAGCATCTCCCGCGAAGGCCTCTTCTTTTTCAATGATGAACAGGTCAAGCCCGCCGACCTCGAGCCGGTTCTGAGCGCCGCGGCGCAGGAACGACCCGGCATCGCGCTCATCCTGGAAGCCGACGCCTCCACACCGCAATCCTCGACCGCCGCCGTTTATGACGCCGCCGCACACGCAGGATTCCGCAAAATCTTCATCGCCACCCGGAATGCGCCGCCCGTTACATCGGCCCCCTCCGCCCAGCCCGTACCGTGAACACCCGCATCCAGCTGACTCCTGCACTCATCGCCGCACTCCTTGGCTCCGCCGGGTGGTTTGCCGTCTGGCTCTTCGCGCTCCGGCCTACGCCGATTCAACCGGTCGTTCGGCCTGCACAGCCTGAATTCATTCGTCTGCTCGCCGATCAAAAAACC
>DINM01000060.1 GCA_002423675.1 Verrucomicrobia bacterium UBA5540 | reverse complement strand
ATCCGGTTTTGCCGTGTCAGTACTGGGCTTCTTTCTACTGCCGCGTCCGTTCCGCACGTATGTGCTGGCGCATGAGCTCACTCACGCATTTTGGGGAATGCTGATGGGCGCCAAGGTCGGCAAAATGAAAGTCGGAAAAAACGGCGGCCATGTGATGCTCTCAAAAAGCAATTTTATTATCTCGCTCGCGCCGTACTTCTTTCCGTTCTACACGGGGCTGGTGATCGCTCTCTGGTACGTCGCCGGACATTTTTTTGATCTCAATGCGTATGAGCCGCGGTGGTTGGCAGTGGTTGGCCTGACTTGGGGCTTCCACGTGACCTTTACCGTGTACATGCTCAGCCAGCGCCAGCCGGATGTGCAGGAAAACGGGCGGCTTTTTTCGTACGTCATTATCTATCTGGCTAATCTATTTTTTGTAGCACTCTGGATTATAGCCATCGGTTCACCGACCTTTCGCGGCGCGTGGGCGCTTGTATATCCCGAAACCTGCACGGCGTACGCATGGATAGGAGAAGGTCTGCTTTCTGGATGGCGTCACCTGAAAAAACTGTTTCCGGCACAATAAAAAGCCCTTCCGGTAAAGGAAGGGCTTTCAGGTACATCGACTGTTTATTCCACTGTGACTTTGTAGAAGATTACCGGGGCGGCATTGCGAACCGGATCGACATCCGTATAATTATAGTTGTTCACCACTGTCGCCACGTAAGACCACGCGGTCGTCAGACTGGTTGTATACCAGATTTTGTACGTGTGGGATCGACTGTCCCCCGGAGTGGTCCACGAGATGGAATATGAGCCGTTTGCATTCTTCTGCGTGAATACGGACGGATCGCCGCCCCACAGGTCAGATGCATTAATCACACCGTTGGTGGCCGTAAATGTCACGGACGAGTTGGTGGAGATCCCGGAATAGGTGAATGTCAGCGTAGTCGTATAAACANNTAACATCTGCTGTTCCGCCCGCGGACACCGTTGCGACTGCCGGAGAGGCATAGATTACCTGACTTTGTCCGGGCGTGAACTCCAATGACTGATTGTAAACCGTCGCATTGTAGGTTGTGACGGTATTGGTTGTCTCTCCAATTTTAACCCGGTTGGTGGTTGTGTCTGATGTAACATTTCCGATTGTAGTCCCAAGCACTACTGTATTTGAATAAATCGGGGTTATTGTTACAGTATTCGAAGTCGTGGAGGCGTTAACAAGTGTTCCGGTAACCGTTCCGGCAGGATCAACTAATTGGATGGTTCCGTTTGTCCAGCCGCTACCGAGTTGCTGATAGTTGAAGCGGATGGTTCCATCCCGGTTCAGAATGGCTTGGAAGGTCTGATTGCTGCTGCCGCCGGGTTGCGACATTTTTTCCCAGGTCACGACAAAACGTTCGACACCGGAGTCCGTAAAGGTGTGAACCGCGCTGGTGCCATTGACAAACGCAAGGTTGGCGGAGTAGGGCGTGATCGTCCGTCCGTCACCCAGTGAGATGGATCCGTCCTGGTTCACAACAGCGGTGGAGTAGGTATTTCCGAAATAGGTGAAAGGGAATCCANNGTTGTTATTGTAATCCACAGCAGAGGAAGTATACCCATTGGTCTGCAAGCCGCTGTCGGTGATTGTATAGGTCAGGCCAGCATTCCCGGTGTTGGTCACTGTCATAACCGCTTTGGTGAAAAGTGGCCCGCTAAATGTGAAGGGATTCGGCACTTCAAGTTTTGGTGCTTCTTCGGTCACAATTACGGTGACGGTAATTAACGAGTTCGATCCTCCCCCGCTTACTGTTGCGGTGAACTGATTCGTGCTGTTTGACTGACCTTCTGCATTGGCTGTAAATGTCAAGGTCTGACTACTTTGAATACCGATATTTCCATTGGTTGGCGCATAGGTAATCCAGTAAGCCGGGGTCAGCAGAAGGCTGTCCCGCTGGACTAAACCCGGTGCATACGTGATTGTCTGAGAGTGATCGTTGTTTTGGATTCCAATAGTACCCGATCCTCCTACGCCATATTTGTAGAGGTATTTAATCGTTCCATCCGCATTGAGCCAGGCCTGAAACTCTGATTGAAACGCCGTTGCCGCATCATTTCCCCACGCGATTACGAGCCGATTGGTGCTTTGACTGAAGCGTACCGAATTGCTCGATACGTTTGTTTGAAACGGTTTCAGCGTTGCGGTGTTTCCGTTTGTGGAACTCAACGTGAGACTGCCGGTTTGGCTTACAGAAAAACTGCTGTAGTTGGCGCCGAAAACGGGCATATCAAATCCAATGGCGTGGGTTCCATCGGTGTAAACGGATGCAGAATCAAATTGAGCCAAATCAAAGCTCACCATCGTGGTTCCCTGTGTCGTGACAGTATAATTTCCGAACGGTCTGGTTCCATCATCGGTTACAGTATAACTGAGTGCGGCATTGCCAGAATTCGTCAGTGTAACCGTTCCGGACTCAGTTTCTCCAGAGGCAAGCTGGATGGTTAATGCATTTGTGGAGACACTGAGAATGCCATCATTAAATACGTTTAATTGAAATGCATTTGTCCAGATTAGACTGCCTTCCCGATTTGTTACGCTAAACGTATAGGTATCTGCTGGCGTTTCAGCACTTATTACAACGTGGTATGTAGTTGATACCGTTTCGTTTGTGGCCACAGAAGCATAGGTATCCGATGACGGCGTGATCGTGAAATAGTTTGTGTTTGCGGAGAGAGTGTTGAGCACATTGGTTACGGTTCGTGAACCGTCATTAATATTGGTGATTGTAATGCCAATGGTTTCGCCGGGTTCATATATCCCCGACAAAATCCCTCCGGAAATGTCAGTGATACTGTTGGTGAGATAACTAAGTCGTGCTCCGACATTTATAAGAAGATTGGTTGAAGAACCGGGGACTCCATTTTCCACCGCTTGGAGGGTGAACAGATAACGGCCTTTGATATTGGCGACCAGGGTATAGGTATTGGTAATTTCCTGATAAGGTAGTATTGCCTTCGAAGTATTATTGGAGACGATGGTGAATGCAGAAGCTATACCGGCATAAGTTAAGGTGGATGTTACATTGGTTGCCTGTCCTCCTCTGTTACGGATGACGGCTGTTATGGCATTGGTTTCGCCGACTTCCATGGCTCCGGACAGACTGTCGGTTGCCGTGATTTTCAGAACAGACGGGCCTGTCAAATCGGGGGGAGATTCAATAATTTCGTTCCATGACGTGGTGTGGCGGATGTTGTCCACCGCGGCATAATCGGTTGAACCGGCAGGACGGAAGTCTCCGGTGGCATGGAAGCGCAGGTTAGTGATGGATGTTAGCCCAAGACTGTTTGCGAAATCCGGTGCGGCGTAATTGGTTGGATTCGATCCATTCAGGCTGTACCAGACCTTGAGGGTGTCGTTATTGAGATCTGCTTCCGCAATAGCGATTAGTGTTCCGGATAGCGCAAGACCGTTGGTGACTGGGGTCAATGTGCGACCAACAGGAACCGTGTTGGTCGGATTGCCGGGGGTGTCGTAACCCATCCCCATCACCAAGCCGGCGGCTTTATCGCCCGCATCACCGGTGAAGTAAACCCCGAAAAGGGTACCGCTGTCATTCAGACTGTTAGTCAAGGAGTACTCCACATCATAGCGCAGATAATATACGCCGGACGTAGCAGAAGTCAGAGCTGCATCCAGTATTGCGCCATCAGTCCAAACACTGCCGGAACCTGTATTGGTGCTGTCTCCAATGCAAAGGAGAGCGCGGTTGGTCGTGAATACAGTCCCTGCATAATTGGTGCTTCCGTTGTTATTGACAAACTGTGCAAGCGGACTGCTTAATCCGTAGTTTATCGCCTGAGTCAGGGGGGTGCCATTGGCATCGAGATCAAACACCCATTCATTGAGGGCTCCTCGCACGGAAAGGCCTGCCAGCATGGCAACCGTACTGATAAGATAAATTGTTTTTTTTATCATAAATCCCCACTCACTTGAAACTCACGTCGGACTCTGATATTAGATCACAAGTCGCCTTTTTTTTCACGCTAAAATTCGTTATTTGCACACCGCTTTGATCGAAGCTTTCTTCCACGGGAAGCCGCCAAATGTGAACTTTTCGTAAAAAGGGAGAGGGCCGATTGCGGCGCCCTCCCTTCCAAAAACAAGCTGTACACTTGAAAAGCTTATTCGAAAGAGCGGGAGCTGTTAATCCGCCCAGAGGGATCTACCTTTTTGGCGGTCACAAAGATCNNATCAGGTTTCGTTTAACAGCCCGCTCCCCCTCATTGCGGAACAGACGGCCAAGAAGCGGAATGCTCCCAAGAACCGGAACTTTGTCTTCATATTTCTCAACTTTTTCGTTAATGAGGCCGCCCATTCCCATGGTGGAACCGTCAGCAATGGTCACTTCGGTTTTAATTTCGCGCCGTTTAAAAATCGGAAGACGGGCAACAATTGGATCATGGTGAAATTCCTGATTGATACCGATCTGGTAGAAGCTATATGCCGAATTGGCCGGAGCAATTTGATAGTTCTGCCAACCCAACAGTTCGCTAACCTTTGGATTCAATCCCATGATGATCTGGTCACCATCCACTTTAGGCGTTACTTCAAGCTCAACGCCCAGCAGTTTTTCGCTGAAATCCTGATAGTTTACATGGACAATTGTGCCTTCATTTCCACCGACTTCATAGACTTCTGGGTAGTAATGAATCTGACCGACCCGTATCGAGGCCGTCTTGCCGCTTTTGGTAACGATACGCGGAGCAGAAAGAACATCGCTACCCGAACTCTGATCCAGCGCACTGATCAGAATGTCCAGCGGATTTTTACCGCTGACATTATTTTGTAATTGCAGTGAGGCAGCTTCTGAGTTGAAAGTATCTTCAAACCGGAACGCAGTCCAGTCGCCGGATTCGGCGGATGTTTGCCCCGAACCCAAGCTCGCCGGTTGAGAAAATGGCAGAGCAGGAGATTGCGAACTTCCGCGAAGTGCATCGGCAAACAAACCGTTTCCATCATTCGCGCTGACATCGCCACCTACATTTACAGCATTTGCGAAGTTCCACTCAAATCCAAGCTCTTCGAGCGTGCCTTCCGAAACTTCGACAAACTTTGCTTCGATTTCAACCTGATCCACGTCGGTTGAAAGCTTCGAAACATCCATAGCATCCAGAATTTCTTCGAGTACGGTCAGGTTCTCACGGGTATTGCGCACAAACAGTTTTTCAACTTTCGGCTGATAAACCGCTGATGCACCTTTCGGGAAATCCACGTCCGGGAATTTCATTGTGATGTCAGCCGGTTCTGTCAATTTTTCTAACCCCATTTTTTCTGCGGCATCGGGTGAAAGATCATATGAACGGAGAACCAGATCGGTTTTCCATGCCTTGCGTACATCCTTCATTCCTTGTACTTCGGCATGACGGGGATCTCTTTCCAAAATTTTGCGGAGGTACATGCGGGCCAGAATATTTTCGGGATCTTTTTTGATTACCGCCTCAAAACCCCGTTGGGCCTGTTCGAATTCACCGCCGGTGTACAGATCGCGGCTGGCGTCCATGGTGGCAGGAACATCAAGCGCTTCGATCGCCGCAGCAGGGATCTCTTCTTTAGCAACCGCTTTTTGGGAGGAGGGCGTTTTTACCTTTGTTGCGACCGAGGGCGCCGGAGTGGTCGGTGCTGGAGCTGGGGTGACGGATGGAGTATCGGTATAGCTAGCGAGCTCTTTCAGAATACCTTCAACGCTTTCGGACTGTTCTTGAGCTATGACCGCTCCGGTGATCAGTACCCCGGCCANNTTTCTCCTTAAAGAACAAAGTTATTTCTTCATTGCCAGATCAGAAGACCGGCGCCCGTTGACGTCTACTTCAGTGGCGGTCACAAAGATCATCAGGTTTCGTTTTACGCTCTTTTCGCCTTCCGAACGGAAAAGCCGGCCGATCAGCGGAATGCTGCCCAGCACCGGAACCTTGTCCTTATAAGTTTCCAGTTTGTCATAAATCAGGCCACCCATGCCGACTGTGCTTCCGTCAGCAACAGTTACTTGAGTGGTCATTTCGCGCAGACGGAAGTAGGGAAGATGTCCGTCCAATTCAGGTATCGGAACTCCATCGATCTCGTGCTGAGGAGCACGTCCGTTTGAGTAATAAGCATAGCTTGGAGTTAAGTAATTGGCGCTTGCACCCGGGGAAACGTCCGCTGGAACATTCACCTCTGTGCCTGCGCCAAATACATTAGAAACAATCGAATTATAAATAGTACCAATACTTGTTGCGGTTCCATCTGCTAACTGGGTCAAAATCGGAAAGCGACCGTCCATTTGCATTGCATTAGCATATGTCCTCGACCAGAGGAGCATGTCAGCATTAGCGGGAGTCACCTGATAGGTATCGTAGCCGATCAGATCCATGACCTTGGGTTTCAATTCCAGATCAATCAGTCCGCCCTTGCGCAGTTCCGGGGTGACTTCGAGCTGTACACCGATCAGCTCTGACTCCNNCATCGCTGTCGGTCGACTGTTCCAGTGCGCTAATAACTGCGGTCCATTGGAGAGACCCTGCCGTTTTTTGTAAAAGCAGTGTGCCGGGATTTGCACCGGATCCGATCGCCTGAGCGGAAGTCCGCAGACCGGCCGCAAGGAGGTCCTGTCCGGCAGGCAGATTAAGATTGTTAAAAAGATGTGCATCACCGGTACCATTATTGCCTTTTCCGTCAAATCTCCAGTTGAAGCCCAGCTCGTCCAGGGTATTTTGGCCAACTTCGATAAATTTGGTCTGGATCGAAACCTGTTTGCCCATCATTTCGCGTTTTGCATGGCTCTGTTCGGCCAGAACATCTTCAATGGCGAGCATATTTTCGAGGGTTTGTCGGACAAAAAGGCGTTTAAACTCAGGGCGGTACATGGCGGATGTACCTTTTGGAAAATTAATTCCAGTAAAAAATCCAGACACATCAACCGTTGTTCCGAGAGCGACGTCCTTTCCGGAAATCAACTCATTCCCAACGGATTCAGACACCTTATAAGAGCGGAAGTTGATGTCGTTGGCTGAGTCCCAGGCACTGGCCGTTTCGAGAGCGGCAGCTCGTTCATCCTTAGCAATCGGGTCGGANNTTGAATACGGATGCAATGCCTTTAGCTGCCGTGGCAGTTTCATCGCTGACCATTTTGATGGCATCGCCGACGACATTGACGGTGTCGCGTGGCGCCGATTTTATTTCTCGAACGGCGCTTTCCAAAACTACATCGCTGTCTACCGCATAGTCTCGCGCTGTTGTCACCGTCTCAGCATTCCCGCTCTGCAGGGAAGCCAAGAGCAGAGCCGTTATCCCCATCACTGCCTTTCGCATGCCATTTTCTCCTTCGTTCAGTGTCCGATTCCTGCGCCGGTAATTACCAGCCACCCTAAAGCCATTCTATCGACATTGTTTTACGACAAAATCGCTTTCGGTGGATTGTTAGAACTTCCGCGCCCGATGTTAAAAACTGTTGGAGTGTCGGTACATTCAAAATAAAAGTCAAAAAAAAACGTCACCGAATTCGTGTTTAGATGCGTTCTAGAAAGCGCATTCTCTAGAAATCTTGCATGAAGTCCGGGTTTGTTTTTCATTGAGTGTTAAGATTTCAGGACGCATTCTAAATTGCATGCTTGATTTTTTATATCCCAGAAATTGTGTTCATTGTGGAGCTCCTTCGCCGGAATCGATGAAACACATCTGCTGGGATTGCCTATCGGATACGCCGAAGGTCGACCCGCCGTTCTGCGTCGTGTGCGGAGACCCAGTTGCCGGGGACATTCAACACGACTACACCTGTTTTGCCTGTGCCCGGGAAACGCCAGCCTTTGTTCGTGCCCGCTCTGCCGTTCGCTATGAAGGAGCGGTCGGGGCGGCACTTCGCGACCTCAAATACAAGAATGCACTTTGGGTTGTAGAGGATCTCGCGGAATTGCTGTCGGCTTGTGTGCAGGCAGAATATTCTGTCTTTGGCTTCGATGTCATCACGTCTGTTCCGTTGTTTGCTCCTCGATGGCGCGCGAGGGGGTTTAACCAGTCGGCACTTTTAGGCGAGGCGCTGGGCAGGCGGTTAAAGATTCCCTTTAAAGAGCACCTGCTTCGCCGAGTTCGCTCCACCTCCAGTCAAACGGGTTTGACAGCACCTCAGCGTGCGGCTAACGTGTCCGGCGCCTTTCGAGGTGGATTGTTTGCCCGTCCGGAAGGCCGGCGAATTTTATTAGTGGATGATGTGATGACTACTGGAGCGACAGTCAATGCCTGTGCCAAAACGCTTAAACAGGGCGGGGCGGTTTCAGTGCATGTAGTAACGGTGGCAAGAGGATGAAAATAACCATGGAGTGATCGATTGAAGGAGTAATGGAACGCTGAATATCCAATACTCCAGAGACTCCAATATTCCAGAGGTGCATAATGGCTTTACGATTCGGTAAGAAAAATTACTCAACGGTTCAGGTGCGCAAACGGGATGCTCCGGACGGCCTGTGGGAAAAATGTCCAGGCTGCGGCGAAATCATCTACGCCAAAGAACTCGAAACCAGCCTGCAGGTTTGTCCAAAGTGTGACTTCCATTTTCCCCTAGGACGGCAGAAACGCATCGATATGTTTGCCGACGAAGGCACCTTCGCCGAGTGGGATGCCGACATGATTTCTGCTGACCCGCTTGGCTTCACCGGCAAAGACTCCTACATTGCCAAACTCGAAGCCAATCAGAAAAAAACCGGATTCAAAGACGCCGTCACTTGCGGTGCGGCCAAACTCAACGGGCGCGACATCGGTCTCGGTGTCATGGACTTCGCCTTCCTCGGCGCCAGTATGGGCAGTGTCGTCGGTGAAAAAATAACCCGCCTCATTGAACGTTGCACCGCCGAAAAACTTCCCTGTATTCTCGTCTGCGCTTCTGGCGGCGCCCGCATGTACGAAGGGCTCTACAGCCTCATGCAAATGGCCAAAACCAGCGCCGCGCTCGCCCGCCACGCCAAAGCCGGTCTGCCGTACATTCCGGTACTCACGCATCCGACCATGGCGGGCGTCATGGCCAGTTTCGCCACGCTCGGCGACGTCATCGTCGCCGAACCCGGTGCGCTTATCGGCTTTGCCGGCCCGCGCGTCATCAAAGAAACCACCCAGCAGGATCTTCCCGAAGGCTTTCAGCGCGCCGAGTTCCTCGAAAAACACGGCCTCATCGACATGGTCGTGCCGCGTCCTCAGCTTAAAGCTCGTATTGCTCTGGTTCTCGATTACATGATGGACCAATGAGCACACCCCAGCTTCAGTCGGCAGTTCAGTCCCTGTTTGCCCGCACCGCATACGGCATCAAGCCCGGCCTCGAGGTCACCGTCGCGCTGCTCGAAAAACTCGGCAACCCGCACAAAACCCTTAAATTCATTCACGTTGCCGGAAC
>DINM01000116.1 GCA_002423675.1 Verrucomicrobia bacterium UBA5540 | reverse complement strand
TGAGTTTTAACCTTGCGGCCGTACTTCCCAGGCGGTGCACTTATCGCGTTAGCTTCGACACGGAAGGGGGTAAACCTCCCACATCAAGTGCACACCGTTTATGGCTAGGACTACGAGGGTATCTAATCCTCTTCGCTCCCCTAGCTTTCGTCCATGAGCGTCAGTATCGGTCCAGAGAGGCGCTTTCGCCACCGGTGTTCTTCATGATATCTACGCATTTCACCGCTACACCATGAATTCCCCTCTCCTCTCCCGTACTCTAGTCCTGTAGTTTCAAATGCATTTCCACGGTTAAGCCGTGGGCTTTCACATCTGACACACAAAACCGCCTGCGGACCCTTTACGCCCAGTAAATCCGAACAACACTTGCCACCTCTGTATTACCGCGGCTGCTGGCACAGAGTTAGCCGTGACTTTCTTCTGAGGTACTGTCAAAAACACAGGGTATTAGCCTGTATCCATTTATTCCCTCAGGACAGGAGTTTACAACCCGAAGGCCTTCGTCCTCCACGCGGCGTCGCNNATTCTCGACTGCAGCCTCCCGTAGGAGTCTGGGCAGTGTCTCAGTCCCAGTGTGGCTGGTCGTCCTCTCAGACCAGCTACCCGTAAGCCTTGGTAAGCCATTACCTTACCAACTAGCTGATAGGATATGGGCTTATCTTGAAGTGGCAGGTCCGAAGATCCCCACCTTCACATAAGGTGCTATGCAGCACCCGAGCACATCCGGTATTACCCACCCTTTCGAGTGGCTATCCCGGGCTTCAAGGCAAATTACCCATATATTACTCACCCGTTCGCCGCTCTCATCACAAGCTTCTTTTCCGAAGAATTGAAGCAAGTGAATCCCGCTCGACTTGCATGCCTAATCCACGCCGCCAGTGTTCGTTCTGAGCCAGGATCAAACTCTCCGATAATTATATACGGAAACATTTTGAAACGTTTGCTTAAAACAAATCGTACCATTTCTAAATCGAAATGATGATCGTGAGTCATTCAGTTTTCAAAGAGCAAAAAAAACACCAACGTGATTACCTGTTCAACAGGCTTTTCTGTTGGAGCGGCGAGTAACTTATGCGAACTGCATCAGTCGGTCAACCGCTTTTTTATTTTATTTTTTTCAGAACAATTTCTCATTCAAATCTCACTTGCTTTGCAGCTCGTTTTGTTTTGAACAAGGCGGGTCATCATACGCACATCCGTTTGTTAGGCAACCCGTTTTTTAAATTATTTTCAGAACAATTTCCCGTCCGATTCTCACTCGCTTTGCAGCTCGTTTTGTTTCGAACAAGGCGGGTAAACATACCCGTTAAAAAAAACCGTGCAACGTTTTTTGTTAAATAATTTCATTCGGGGGCATAAATCATCAAAAAGACCAATAAAACCGTGCAAAATAATCTACAAAAAAGATCAAAAACCGCCCAACCCCCACTGAAATTTAAAAAAAGCCGCAACTCGTTATCTACAAACACTTTTTGCATTAATTTGACCATAGATTGACCAAAATACAGCTCCTCATAAATGAGAATGTATATTTATAAATACTTAATGATAAACGTATTAAATAAAAACGGCAGTTTCCAATCATTGAAACCTGCCGTTCACCAAAACCCAAGCCTCTTCACGGAAGTGCGTTTTTGATTCCGCTCTAATCCTGTGCCGACAAAACGGGTCAAGCTGGAGTGAAACAACAACGTGGTTCCACGGATGGCAAAGCCGTCCCACGGATTGATAATTCAACTCACGGGCCTTTTTCAGGATCCCCATTAAATTGGAATCAAAGCTCTGTTGACTCCCCATTCAAAGCTCTCCCCATCCGTGGGACGGCTTTGCCACCCGTGGAGTAAATCCCTTTAGTCGTGAAAAGGTCAGAAAAACTCACATCCGAGAAGAACCATTTTTATGAATAGCTATCTCCGTCCCTGAAGCTTCGAGAGCAGCCTTAAAATCTCCATATAGAGCCACACCAGCGTTACAATCAGCCCGAAAGCCGCATACCACTCCATATACTTCGGCGCACCTCGTTGGGCTCCCTGCTCAATAAAATCAAAATCCAGCACCAGATTCAGCGCCGCCACCACCACAACAATCACACTGAAAATGATCCCCGCCGGACCGGACGAATAAATCACACTCATCGAATGACCGAACAAGCCCATGATCATTGAAATCAGATAGAAAAATGCAATACCGCCCGTCGCTGCAAAAACGCCCAGCTTAAATTTTTCTGTTACGCGGATCAGCCGCGATGCATACGCCGCCAGCAGCGCGCCCAGCGTCCCGAACGTCAGCAACACGGCCTGAATCACAATCCCCGGATACATCCGCTCGAACACACTCGAAATCCCGCCCAGCATAACGCCCTCGCAAACCGCATAAATCGGCGCGGTAACCGGCGATGCCTTCTTATTAAAAATCGTAATCAGCGCCACCACAAAACCCGCAATCGCGCCAATCATGATCCAGTTCGAACCGGCCTGCGGATTCACCGGATTCCACGTCAGAATCGTCGCCGCAAACAGCAGCGCCAGCAGCATCGCCGTGCGGCTCACCGTCCCCTGGATCGTCATCACCCCTGTGCCTTCATTCGCCACATCAAACGTCTTCGCATTCAACGCAGGGTTCGCTGTACGCATCATAACTCATCCTCCTGTTATATTTTTCGAAAATATGAACATTCGACCGGAAAAATGCAAAACCGTTCACTCTTCCGCACCCCGTATGATAAATTCCCCGCATGGACTTCGACCTGTCAGCCGTGCAAAAAGCACTGGAAAACGGCAACTGCAAACTGCCGTCGCTGCCGCCCGCTGCTCAGGCGTTTCTTGGCGGTCAGCTTTCTCAACCGCAACTCTGGATCGTCGATCATATCCAGTCGATGGAGAAACTCACTGACTGCTGGAAAACACTCTGTCCCGAAACCGTTTTGCTCACACTCCCGCCGTTCGACGAAAAGGATACGGAAACGCAGAGCGAGCGATTAAAAACACTTTCGTTCCTGGAACGCGGCGGGGACACCGCATCTACGTTCATCCTCATCACGGTTTTCCAGTGTCTGGAAGAAAAACTTCCAAACATTGGAAACCCCTTGATTTTAAAGCGCGGCGACATGGTCAATCCCGACCACCTTTCCCAAACATTGGACAAACAAGGCTACACGCTCGACGTCGAAATCTACGAAAAAGGCTTCGCCGCCCGGCGCGGCGGAATCATCGATATCTGGCCTCCAACTTCTCCTCTGCCCGTGCGCATCGAATTCTTCGGCGACGAAATCGACAGCTTGCGCACCTTTGAAACCGACACGCAGCGCTCCGTCGAAAAAATCGATTCCATCGAAATTTTTCCGCTCAACGCCACCGGCGATATCCCACTCGCCGAACTGCTCCCGAAAAACACGCTGCGCATCTGCAGCGGCGTCGAAACAGAATGCGACATTCAGATCGGATGCGTCACAACCGATACCGTCAATATTGATCTCGGATTTTATGAAACCAACCTCAAGCCGGTCGGCAGGCTGCACCGTCCGGAAGCCGCCGAACAGCAGCGCAAACTCTTTTTCCAATCCTTGGAAAAAATGGTTTCCAATGATTGGAAAATCGACATCTACATGGAAACCCCCGGCGCACTGGAACGCCTGAAAGAAACCTACAATCCATCTGCCAACCTGCATGTTGGACTATTGCATGGCAGCTTCATCAGCAAAGTACAGAGGCATCTGCTCATCACCGAGGCTGACATTTACGGCTATGCCGCGAAGACAGCGCACATTCGGCGCGGAGAAAAAGCGATCAAGGCTGAAGGAACGCGCGTTGCGGAATGGAGCGACATTCAGCCCGGCGAGCTGGTGGTGCATGTCGATCACGGCATCGGCAAATACATGGGCCTCGTCGAAATGGAGATGTCCGGCAAGCGGCAGGAAATGCTGCTGATCGAATACGCCGACAGCGCGCGGATTTATCTGCCGACCTCGCAGGCGCATCTGCTCACGCGCTACGTCGGCATGGGCAACGCCGCCCCCGCCCTGCACAGTCTGAAAGGACACCGCTGGCAGAACGACCGCGCTTCGGCACAGTCGGCCATTGAAGACCTCGCGGCAAAACTGCTCGAAACGCAGGCAGCACGCGAACTGAAAAAGGGTCGCGCCTGCGGATCGGATACGCATTGGCAGCAGGAATTTGAAAACTCGTTTCCCTACATGGAAACGCCCGACCAGCTCAGTGCGATCAAAGCGGTCAAAGCTGATCTCGAATCGCCGCAACCGATGGACCGGCTGATCTGCGGAGACGCGGGTTACGGCAAGACCGAAGTCGCCATGCGCGCGGCGTTCAAAATGGTGATGGAGGGCCGGCAGGCCGCCCTGCTCGTTCCGACGACGATTCTGGCGCAGCAGCATTTTGATACGTTTACAGAACGGATGGCCGCCTTCCCCGTCCGCGTCGAAATGCTCAGCCGGTTCCGCACGCATCACGAACAGAACCAGACCATTCAACGTCTGCGCGAAGGTATAGTGCATATTGTCATCGGCACGCACCGGTTGGTTTCAAAAGATGTGCAGTTTAAAGATTTAGGGCTCGTGATTATCGACGAGGAGCAGCGTTTCGGCGTGCGCGCCAAGGAGCATTTGAAACAACTCCGCAAACAGGTCGATGTGCTGACGCTGAGCGCCACGCCGATTCCACGCACGCTCTACATGAGCCTGACCGGCGCGCGCGACATGAGCACCATTCAAACGCCGCCGCAGGAGCGCCAGCCCGTCGAAACGATCGTGCTGGAATATCACGATGAAATCATCACCGAAGCCATCCGCCACGAACTGGCGCGCGACGGGCAGGTTTTTTATCTGCACAACCGCATCCAGACCATCGGCAACGTGGAGAAAAATATCAGAGCGCTGGTTCCCGAAGCCCGCGTCGAATATGCGCACGGGCAGATGAGCGAACGGGAACTCTCCGAAGTCATGCACCGTTTCGTGCGCGGTCTCTTCGATGTGCTGATCTGCACAACCATCGTCGAAAGCGGAGTCGATATTCCGCGCGTCAACACCATCATCATCGACCGCGCCGATCGCTTCGGCCTCGCCGACCTTTATCAGTTGCGCGGACGCGTCGGCCGTGCGCGCCATAAG
>DINM01000152.1:56658-76348 GCA_002423675.1 Verrucomicrobia bacterium UBA5540 | reverse complement strand
AATGTCTTTGTCTCCGTCCAGACCGAAATCCCCATGCATCGCTTCAATCGGATGAAGCAATGCGGACGGCGTGCCGGTGCTGTTAAACGTGGCAACCATCTTCTGGCCGATATGAAAGTTTTTGCCTACGCCGGTCACGACCACTTTGCCGCCGTTTTTCACGGTCGAAAGAATCCGCTCAATCGCGGTGCTGAATCCGCCGTTAATCTGATCGCGAACCTTTTCCATCCCCGCGATTTCAACGTCGATGACCTCTTTTGCCCGTTTCTGAAAGTCCATGGTTTCTTCCTTTTTCCAATGCTTGGAAAACCCTACAGGCCTCTGTACAATTCATCAATCATGAAGATGAGCGACGGCGTACTAACCATTTTCCCGACCGAGCTGGCGAAACGCCGGTACGAACATCGGACTGTGCTGGTGGCCGGAGTACTCGACACCTCGCGTCTGTTCACCCAGAAAAAGCTGATGGATCTCTGCGAACGGGCCGCGCGCCGCACCGGACTGCTGAAAGGCCGCTCACCCGGTACAGCCGAAACTCGTCTGTTTCTCGAAGAGGCCGCCGAATCTGTCCGCTTCGCCCCCGGCCAGCCGCTCGCCCGCCTTTCATCCGGAGCTCTGGCCGACCTGCTGAAGCAGGCAATCGAAACCTTCGCCGTCTTTGCCGAAAACGAAGCGATCCTTGTCCTCTGGCTGACGGCTCACGAACCGGATCATAAACTGCACGGCATCGGACAGCTTCTGACGGCATGGCGCGCACTGTGTACAAAAATGAACATTGCCGACCGTTTCATCGTCAACACCGCCCTGCTACGGCTAATTAAAAGCGGAGACCTGCCGCGCGAACTGGAAAACGGAATCACATTCCGCGCCGTCCGCTGGCTCAATCCGTTTGAAGAACGCTTTGCCGCTGCGCTCAAAACACGGCTCGGTTCCGAAAACGTACAGATCATTTCTGTCCTGCCCGGTGCGCACGCCGAAGCCGCCGAAGACCGGCTTTGCGCCGCCGTACGCAGCGAGCTCGAGCGGGGAAACGAAGAAGAGTGGAAGCCGTGGCTGGAAGATTTCGCCGATGCATTTGAAGCTGACGACAGCAATATCCTCGAAACCGATTCGCGCGAGCGAGTTTCGTTTTTTGTCTCGTCGAATCCGTACGGCGAAATCGAAGATGCCGCTCGGCACATTGCCAAAGAGATTGAAACCGGAACCGCGCCGGATGAAATCGCGCTGATCCTGCGCGACCTCAGCCCGTACACCGACATCGTGCCCGATGT
This sequence comes from Verrucomicrobia bacterium UBA5540, assembly GCA_002423675.1. Lineage (GTDB taxonomy): Bacteria > Verrucomicrobiota > Kiritimatiellia > Kiritimatiellales > Tichowtungiaceae > Tichowtungia. Next base: position 75,077 of record DINM01000152.1, on the reverse strand, counting down.
TTTTCAGCGCTTCGGCATTCCATACTACTTCCGGCGCGGCACGCCCGCCGCCGCACACCCGCCGGTAAAAGCGCTGCTTGCCCTGCTCGCTTTCCCTCAGACCTTTTCGCGCGACCGACTCTGCGATCTGCTTCTGATGCCTGTCATCCAATGGCCCGGACTCGATGACGAGACTCGCCAAACGCTCGTACAGAAAATCCGTCTCAAAGAACCGCCTCGCCTGCGACGCCTGCCGAAGGAGATCGCCCCGTTTTTCCAACCTCTGGAATTCTCAGATCGGATTCAATTTATCATTGAACAACACGGACTCGAACTACCGGAAGAGGTTCACGACCTCATTCAGGAATTGAGCGAAGCCAACGTTCAATCCCTGCCCATCGAACGAATGATTTTACTATTCGAAGAGCTACTGGAAAACGTGACACTGAAAGATGAGCTCAGCACCGAAAGCGGCGTCTGGATCGTCAATCCGATGGACGCGGCCGGTCTGCGCTTCGAGTCGGTGTTTATTGCCGGAATGGACGACCGAACTTTCCCGCAGATTCCGAAGTCCGACGGCCTCTTGAATGCCACCGACCGCAAACGACTGCGCGCGTTTCTGGCCGAACAGAACATTGCCTGTCCACGCCTGACCCTGTCCGAAGCGGGCGAAGCGTTGATTCAGGAAGAGATTCTTTTCCTGACCGCCATCAGCGCGGCGCGCGAGCGACTGACGCTTTCCTATACCCGCGCCGATGCCGACGGCAAGGAGCGCACGCCGGGCGAATTTTATGAACGGATGCGCGGACTGACCGGCATCGAAAAACCGTCGCTCGGCGAATCGTTCCACACCATTCTTCCGGCGGAAGCCTGCCGCGCCGAAGATGAAGTCCGGCAGACGAAAGCAAAACTTTCTGCCAAACCCGAAGTTTCCGCTGATTTTCCAAACATTGGAAAAACTCAGCCATTGATTTTCCAATGGTTGGAAAAGAATCCGGAGTTCAGCGCGACGGCACTGGAGTCGCTGGCGCGCAACCGGTTTGTCTATTTTCTAGAAAAAGTACTGAGTATCCGGCCCGACTTAACCCACGAAGACGATACCGCCCCGATGGATCGCGGCGTAGTGATTCACGATATTCTTGAACAGGTTTATACCGCCATCGCCAAACAAAGCGGAGTGTATGCAACTAACTCTTCCGGAGTTTGGAAACTTTCCCAAAGTGGAGAACTTCCTCTGGCGATGTTTGATCCAAATAAGGCGGATGATCTGCTCGCGCTGGCTCGTGAAATCGCTGAAGAGGAATTTAAAAAAGCGGAGCGGCGTCCGAGCCGTCATCTGGGGCATCCCGTCGTTTGGGAAACCGAAAAGCGCAAAATCCTGCAGATGGTCGAAATTTTTGTCCGCATGGATATTGAAACCGCGCTGGCCGAAAACCGCTATCCGGCGCTGTTCGAAATGAAATTCGATAAAAAACATGATCTGCCGGTTGTGCTGAAACACGGTGATGAAGAAGTCCGGCTGAAAGGCAAAATTGACCGGATTGATCTGATCTTTGATTTAACCGGCGAACTCGAACGGTTGCTGGTGATCGACTACAAGAGCCGCTCAAGCGACAAGCCGCTCGCCACGCTCGAAAAGGAAGTTAAGCTGAACCTTGACTGTCAGCTTCCGCTCTACACCTTTGCGGCACAGGAAAAGTTTTTTGGTGATCACAACACACCGGAGCTAAATGAAAAAACGCAGGCGGTCTATCACCTGCAGGAGCGCGACCTGAAAAAAATGAGCAGCCACTTTGAAAAAAAGCGGCTTTCGATGACTCCGGAACTGACGAAAAAGTTTATGGAAACGCTTTTTTCCAATGTTCGGAAACTGCGCGCTGGCGACCTCGCCACCGAACCACTTATCGCCCATTACGACGACTATTCCCACATCTGCCGCACAATCGCCATTGATCCCAAAAAGCTGATCAAACAATAACTGTCGCCCAAAATATCACGTCCCAGATTATTGCTGCCTGTTTTCTAATCGTCGAAGAATTAAAGGTGCTTTGTGTGAAAGTACCACAAACGAAGGTCGCATTCCGCAGGTATGACAACAACAGTCCGAAGGATCACCATCCGAAAACTCATTTAATATTCCGCAGTGTTCACATCGATATTTCATTAAAACAAACCCGCTTTGTGTATAATTCTGTAGTAGAAGCGGATCGCTTTTTATTCCCTGTTTTCTCTTTTTATCTGAAGTTTAGAAGTGACATATTTGTACTTTGTCGAACTCGGCGAGCTTCTCGCCGGAAAAAAATTTTACTCGATCTTTAGTAAAATGCTTATTATCGGATTTTTTTGAGAATATCCGCCGCTTTTTTTGAAATTGCCATAAAACCTGGTCGTATTCCGCAGGCATTACAAAAGCATCCCTCCGGATCCGAATCAGGGATCTCGTTGGGTGCTCCACAGTTTTCACATCGATATCGCATAACGATTATTCTTCCATCAATATTCCGTAATAAGAGCACCTCTTGGGGTGCTGTCTAATTGTGTGTAACCCCTCGCGTCGTTCCATTGCCTCCGTCACCGTAAGATGAAGAAATGAAAGATTCACAACCTCTTCACATGTTAAAAAATAGGGCCAACCGCTTAGCGTTACAAGTGACTTTATTGCTTTTTTAGAGAAATATCTTCTAAAAAATTTCGCCCATTAGATCATTCATAGTCAACCAGCCTATCAATACGTTTCCAATGTTTGGCAACAAAAAAGCCCTTCCGTCCACGGAAGGGCTTTCGTACTGCGTAAGCGGGAGCTTACTCGGCTTTTTCTTCTCCGTGGGCTTCGGCATCTTTTTCGGCCATGGCCGCGCGGCGGCTGAGGCGGATTTTGCCGTCGCGGTCGACGTCGAGGACCTTGACNNCTTCGACTTTACCGACGCGGAAGTCAGCGAGTTCGGAGATGTGCACGAGGCCGTCTTTACCGGGCATGATTTCAACGAAGGCGCCGAAGTCACGGATGGTTTTAACGATTCCTTCGTAGAGTTGGCCGATTTCAGCTTCCGCCGTGATGGAGTTAACGACTTTGAGCGCGCCTTTCATGGCTTCGCCGTCGGAGCTGAAGATGCTGACGGTTCCGTCTTCTTCGACGTCGATCTGCACCCCGTAGGTTTCGGTGATGCCGCGAATGACTTTACCGCCGGGGCCGATGAGGGCACCGATCTTTTCCGGGTCGATTTTGACGACTTCAACACGCGGAGCGTGGATGCTCATTTCTGCACGCGGAGCGTCGATGACGGTCTGCATGTAGTCGAGAATCTGCAGTCGGCCTTTCCGGGCCATTTCGAAGGCGCCGGTGACCTGGTCCCAGTTCAAGCCGGGGATTTTGAGGTCGACCTGGAAGGAGGTGATGCCTTCGCGAGTCCCGACGACTTTGAAGTCCATGTCGCCGCAGTGGTCTTCGGTTCCGAGGATGTCGATGACGAGGTCGGACTGTTCACCTTTGGTGAAAAGACCGACGGAGATGCCGGCGACCGGAGCTTTAATCGGCACACCTGCATCCATCAGGGCGAGGGTTCCGACACAGGCGGAGGCCATAGAAGACGAACCGTTCGAGCCCATGATTTCGGAAACGACGCGTACGGCGTAGGGATAGTCTTTCGGCAGAACCGGAACAATACTGCGTTCAGCCAAATTCCCATGACCGATTTCGCGGCGACCGGTGAAGCCAAGGCGTCCGCATTCACCCACGCTATAAGGCGGGAAGTTGTAATGCAGCATGAACTGTTTCTCTTTCGGGCCGCCGGTGACGGCGTCCATCGACTGCGAGTCCTTTTTCGGGCCAAGGGTGACGGTCGCGAGCGCTTGCGTTTCACCGCGGTTGAACAAGGCGGAACCATGCACGCGCGGCAGGATACCGACCTGCGCTTTAAGTTCGCGTATTTCGTCGAATCCGCGTTTGCCGATACGGGTCTTTTTGGTCAGTACATTTTCACGGGTTACTTCTATTTCCAGTTCGTGGAAGGCGTGGAAATAGTCTTCGTCGGTCATTTCCGGGAACACTTCAAGCATCTGCGCTTTGATTTCTTCTTTCAGAGCATTCACTGCGTCCTGACGTTTGAGCTTGTCGCCTTCGATGAGGATGTCGCTGAGTTTGTCACCGCCGATTTCGCGCGCTTTGTCGAGGAGCGTGGTGTCTTTAGCGGGAATTTCTACTTTCCACTCCGGCAGGCCGAGCTGTTTGCGCAGCTCGAACTGAGCGGCGATGATCGGCTGGATGGCTTCGTGAGCTACTTTCATTGCGGAAATAAAATCGGCTTCGCTGATTTNNGTTTTGTCGACGGTACCGACGTAGGTGAGGTCGAGATCGCTCTTCAGCATATCGTCGTGGGTTGGGTTGATGATAAATTTACCATTCACACGAGCCAGCCGGACGCCGCCGATCGGGCCGCCAAACGGCAACTCGGTCAGCATCAGCGCGGCGCTCGATGCGTTGATGCTAAGGAAATCGCACTCGCGGGTGCAGTCGGTGGCCATCAACGTGTTGTTGATCTGCACTTCATCATAGAACCCTTCAGGAAACAGGGTGCGGATCGGACGATCCGTTACACGCATGGTGAGAATTTCCGATTCGGAAGGACGGGATTCGCGTTTGAAATATCCACCGGGGAAACGACCTGCAGCATAAAACTTTTCACGATATTCCACCTGAAGCGGAAAGAAGTCACATCCTTCGCGCGATTTGCCAGTAGTCACGGCCGAGAAAACGACGTTGTCGCCGAACTGGCAGGAGACGGCACCAGCGGCTTGCTGTGCGAGGACTCCGGACTCAAAACTCATCGGCATACCGCTGACTTCGAACTCTACTTTTACTGTATCTTTCATTATCTTTCTTTTCCTTCTGCATCCATGCCTTCTGCCAGGAGTCTCACCGGGACCGGATGCAGGGTCTCGGAGGGGATTTAGCGGGCGGCCCGAAAAGGGCGCTGATTGAAGAACNNGAACGGGGGACTTCCCCCGGAAAACAAAACAGCCCCGCTATAAACGGGGCCGTCCTCGTGCTTTAGCGGCGCAGACCCAGACGCTGAATCAGCTCTTTATAGCGCGCATTATCTGTTCTGGACAGATAACTGAGCAATTTGCGGCGTTTATTGACCATGGTGATCAACCCGCGACGGGTGCTGTTATCTTTTTTATGAATCTGAAGATGCCCCGTGAGGGCTTCTACGTGCTTCGTCAGCAGTGCGACCTGCACTTCAACAGAACCGGTATCCCGGTCATTGCGCTGATATTCTTTTCTGGTTTCCGCTTTTACTGCTGTATCCACTTACAGGCTCCTTCTTAACTCTCTTCGTTTTCTCTATATCTATTTAGTTGAGCGCGACAATATATAGACGCCCCCCACCCTTGTAAACTGCAATGTCCAAATAAAATACAGGGATTATGGAATGATTGGATTGATGGATTTATGGGATTTTGCCCACCAATCCACCGTTCCCGCAATTCAACAATCCTCTCCCCTAGCTATTCAGCGACTTCATCGCCTTCATGGCGGCGCGCAGCTCGGCGCCGACCTCTTCGACGAAATGTCCGCGGATCGCGGCATTGACCTGAACCAGCAGGCGGTTGTCGACACCGTTGTCCTTCAGCTCCAGTCCTTCGCCGATCACGTCGGTTTCGATACCGCTCATGAACTCTTTCAGCATCGGCACGGCGGCGTGCGCAAAGAGGTAGCAGCCGTATTCGGCGGTATCGGAAATGATCCGATTCATTTCGTACAACTTCTTGCGAGCGATCGTGTTGGCAATCAGCGGCGTCTCATGAAGCGACTCATAATAGGCCGATTCCGGCTCAATTCCCGCCTCAACCATCGCTTCAAACGCCAGTTCGACGCCGGCTTTGACCATGGCGACCATCAGGATGCCCTTGTCAAAATACTCCTGCTCGCTGATCTTCTCATCGGTAGCCGGCGTCTGTTCGAACACAGNNCTCGCCGGAGATAATGTCGTCCATGTGTTTCTCGAACAGCGGGCGCAGAATGCCCTTCAGCTCTTCCGACAGCTCGAAGGCCTGAACCTTGGCCGGGTTGGAGAGACGATCCATCATGTTGGTGATACCGCCCTGCTTCAGCGCTTCGGTGATCGTTTCCCAGCCGTACTGAATCAGCTTGGCGGCATAGCCGGGATCCATGCGCTGTTCGACCATCTTGTTAAAGCAAAGAATCGAACCAGCCTGCAGCATACCGCAGAGAATCGTCTGCTCGCCCATCAGGTCGGACTTCACTTCGGCGACGAAAGAAGATTCCAGAACGCCGGCGCGGTCGCCGCCCTCGGCGGAACAAAGCGCCTTGGCGATTTCCAGACCGTCGCGACTCGGGTCGTTTTCCTTATGAACNNGATCTGCATCCCTTCTTCGACAATATTGAAACCATGGGCGTAGCAGAAGGTCGCGCCCTTCTTCATCAGCGGAACAACCGTCTCAACAACATTCGTGTGCTGTTTATCCGGAGCCAGATTCATCACGATGTCAGCCGTCGGCAGCATTTCTTCATAGGTGCCTACCTTGAATCCGTTTTCCGATGCATTCTTCCAAGACTGCCGCTTTTCGGTAATTGCCGCAGCACGTAATGTGTAGGAAACGTCCAAACCGCTGTCGCGCAGGTTCAGCCCCTGATTCAGCCCCTGAGCTCCGCAACCAACGATCACGATTTTTTTCCCTTTGGCGTATTCGCAGCCCTTGGCGAACTCGGAAGCATCCATAAAGCGGCACGTTCCCAGCTCCTGAAGCTGACGGCGAAGCGGAAGCGTATTGAAGTAATTCTGACCCATAATAAATCTCCTGTTGACGATTTCAAAGCCGCGCAGTCTACCGGCAAATTATAATTGCGTAAATTGATTTATTAACAACTGTATATTGCTATATTCGCAATAAAAGAATTGCCACAAAAAGCACAAAAAGGTACAAAACAACCGTGAAAAAGCTTTTGGTGAATTTTCGTGTTTTTTGTGGCTATGAATATCCGTGATCTAGATATGTTTCTCAGTCTCTCTGAAACGCTGCATTTCGGCAAAGCCAGCCGCGCGTGCAACCTCAGTCCGTCGGCGCTCACCCGTTCTATCCAAAGGCTGGAAGAAGAGGTCGGCCATCCGCTCTTCACGCGCGACAACCGCAGCGTCGCGCTCACGCCCGCCGGTCTCCGCTTCCAGACCTACGCCCGGCAGGCGCGGCAGGAATGGCAGGAATTTCAGGAAAGCCTCGCCGCCGAACCGGGCGTCAGCGGAACGCTCTCCATCTACGCCTCCATCACCGCCGTTTACAGCCTGCTCCCCGACCTGCTCGAAGCCTGCCGCACCGCCTGCCCCGGTGTGCAGCTCGAACTGCGCACCGGCGCCGCCGAACAGGCCGTCGAACAGGTACTCACCGGCGAAATCGACCTCGCCGTCGCCGCCCTGCCCGCCCGCCGCGCGGCGCAGCTCAAATTCCTGCCGCTCACCCAAATCCCGCTCGTCTTCATCGCACCGAAAAACGGAATCCACTCNNCCACTCCGACCCGCCGCTCAAACGCGGCAAACTCGACCTCAGTCTCGCGCCGCTCGTCCTTCCACGTAGCGGACTCTCCCGTCAGCGCCTCGACCAATGGATGAAAAAAAATACCGTCACGCCCGACATCACCTCCGAAGTTTCGGGCAACGAAGCGCTCATCGCCATGGTGCGGCTCGGTTGTGGCATCGGCATCGTCCCGCAGCTCGTGCTCGAAAAAAGCCCTTTCTGCGACGACGTAAAAATCCTCAAAAACGCACCTGTGCTTGATCCTTATGAAGTCGGACTCTGCGCCACCAAACGAGGCCTCGCCCGCCCCGCCGTCCGGGCGTTTTGGGATCTCGCCGCCAGAAAATAATTTCCAAACCTTGGAAGATTTTGACCGCAAATGGACGTGAAAAAACGCTGCTTTTTCAGACCTTGGAAATTCGCTGTGCCTTTGCGGATGCTTCAGAGCGGACGGCGCAGGGCGATCATGTTGGTCTGTTTCCAGTCCTGCTTGCGATAAAAAATAATGGCCGAGACGTTGCGCCCATCGGCCAGCAGCTGAATCCGTGTTGCACCCTGTTCGCGGGACCATTTAACCGCCGCGTTAAGCAACGCTTTGCCGAGTCCGCGGCGGCGGTAAGCGGAGGAAACGACAAGGTCTTCGAGTAGTCCGGAAAGGCCGCCTTCGGCCGTGGAGACCATCAATTGTACGGTGACCATACCGACGACGCGCCCGCGACGCTCGGCAATCCATATCCCCGCCCGTGCCGAGTCGAGCAACATCTGCAATCCGGTGCGCTGTTTTTCGGTGTCGACCTCAAATTCGGTTTCCACGCTGAAGAGTTCTTGCAGCAGCCGGGTCATGGCCGACAGATCGCCGGAGCTCGCCGGACGAATCCAGAAGGTGTCTTTTTTAACGTCTGGACTCACGTTTAAAGAATCGGTCATAGTGCTCTCCCAGCTTTTCAAAATTTATGCATATGGCCGGTCGCACAACTCCGTTCAAAGAAACTCGACCCACGCAGTATAACTTTTTTGTCTCATAAAGCACATAATTCGACATATGTGTATTATTTTACGTCTGGCTTATGCATGTTATCCGTAAATATAAGCAGGTTTAGCGCCAACAGCGCTTGCCGCCCAAGCGGGCAATGATTTCGGGCTATCCGCCGAGCTTTTTGACAAACGCTGCGGGCGGAGAAATGCGTTTTTGATTTTCGTAGTCGAAGACGGCAATGCCGGTCTTGGCCAGCACGACTTCCGCACCGCCTTCTTTTTTTGTGATGCGGTAAAATATGTCACAGCCGAGGCGGCTGAAATCCCCGGCGGTGACTTCGATCTGCAGAATGTCCCCGGCGAAGGCCTGCGCTTTATAAATGACAACCGAGTCGAGCATGATGCTGCCGAAGCCCTCAATATTGATTTCGCTATAGCCAAAGGATTTTAGAAAGCGAACACGGGCTTCGTGCATCAGGGCCAGCACATCGGCATTGCCGAGGTGCCCGCCGTAGTTGATATCGGTAATGCGAACCGTCAGCTCGGTTTTAAAGGAATAGGTCGCCGGCATTTCAAGTTTCACACGCCCCACAGAAAACCTCCTTTTTTAAGTTGCTTCGCTCAAACAGCCTGTGTAGCTTACACCGCTCGTTTTAAAACGATAAGCCTTTGGAGAAGAAAAATGAGAATTCGCCGTTCAATGCGTAAAAAACCGCTGCGCCGCCCGATTAAAAAGGCCGGCCCGAAACGTTACCGTATCGCCCAGCAGAAAAAACGTCTGTCCGCAGCCGGTATTGCTGATACCGTTCTGCGCCGGATGACCAACAAGGATCTCCGCGCAGCACTGCAAAAAACAAAAGCCTGACGCTGGTTTTACCGGTTCGGTTTCTGTATAACGCCCCGAAATGACGGGGCGTTTTTTATTGGAACAGGAAGAGCTGATGAGCAAACGGAATATTGTGCTGGTCGGGTTCATGGGAACCGGCAAAACGGTGACAGGCCGTGTACTCGCGGAGCGCACCGGCATGGAGCTGGTCGATATGGACTCCATGATTGAGGCACGCCAGGAAAAACCCATTTCCGAGATTTTCGCGCAAGACGGAGAAGGCGCCTTCCGGGCGATGGAGCGTGATCTGGTTAAGGAACTTTCCGCGCGGAGCGGACTGATCATTTCCACGGGCGGCGGAATCGTGCTGAACCCGGAAAATATCGCCGATTTTGAAAAAACCGGTCTCGTGGTCTGCCTGACGGCGTCTCCGGAAACCATTTTCCAACGATTGGAAAGCGACACAACCCGCCCCCTGCTGTCCGGCGACAAAAAAAGCCAAATTGCAACTCTGCTGAAAAAACGCCAGCCTCTCTATGCCGCGATCGCTCATTCCATTAACGGCGATGCTCTCGGCCCGGAAGCACGGGCCTCGGCCATTCTGGAGCTGTACGCGCTTGAATCCTGAGACCGAAAAGATAAGAGTAACCGCTTTCACAAGAGGAGTTTGACTATGAAAGACCATGGACACGGCCCGAAACATAACGATCTTCTAAAAAAACAGGCGCTTGAAGAAAATGAAGTCAAAGAAGTCCTCGGCTTCCTAAAACGCTACGGCAAGCTAATCGGAGCGGGAATTCTCGCGGCAGCGTTAACGGTGATCGGCTCTCGGCTTTACGCGAATCATAAAGCCACCATGATGGCCAAAGCAGAAAAGGCCCTAATGGCCGCACAGACTCCGCAGGAACTCGAAGATCTGGTGAACGAATATAGTTCGACTCCCACCGCGCCGATCGCCCTGCTCGATCTGGCAAAAACCTATTTTAATGGCGGCGACACGGAAAAAGCACGGGCTCAATACAAACGCTTCCTTAAAAAATACAAGAAGCATGAAATGGAGCCGGTTGCAGAACTCGGCCTCGCTTACTGCACCGAAGCCGATGGCAATTTTGACGACGCGGCGACCCAATTTTCCGATTTCGCGAAAAAACACAGCACCAGCTATCTACATCCGCAGGCGATCCTGAGCGTCGCCCGTTGCATGCAACAGGCGAACCGGACTGATGAAGCGCGTATTGTGCTGGAAGATTTTCTGGCCGAGAACGGCGACTCCGCCTGGGCCGGAACCGCTCAAAACGAGCTTCAATCAATCAACGAAGCAACCCAGAAGAACTGATTATTCCTCGTCCATTGCGGACTCCGCTATCAGTGCGCCGCGCGCACTGATGTAAGGGCCGGGGAAAAGATCGGTGAATTCATCCGGGTTCTTCCGGTACATCTCGCGTATCCCGTGATACGCCGCGCGCGGATAACGCAACAAATCTTCCAGCTCCGAGGTTTCCACATTCTGCACAGCAAAAAGCAGTTCCTCGCCGGTTGAATCCTCCACATTGAGCAACAGCTGTTTCTCCGCCGGCGGCAGGCGTTTCATATTCTGCATATGCACGGTGTATTTGATGTATTCCACCACCCGCTCCTCCATGCCCGCTTCGATGATGAAAATCAGCTCGACCAGCTCGGCGCGGGTGAAGACCAGTCGCACACGCGGTGGCTCAATATCTTCCGGCAGCGCGGCGCGCAGCTCCTCCATACTTTTGTCTNNATCCGGCATCCAGTGAATGAGAATATTGCGGTCAGCATCATGATACAACAACGGCTTGTCGATACGGAACGACGCCTCGCACGACCCGCATAAAACGCGATTCAGCCGGTTTTCAAACAGCGCCGTCTTCAAGCCGGGTTGCTGCGACACATTAATGGAGTCATACAGCTCCACATTCTGTTCATGCCCGCACTGCGGGCAGCGGATGTGATAGGTCTTCTGTGCGCTCATAGTAAATAACCTTGGAATAATGGAATGTTGGATGACTGGAGGTTTGGATTTTTGGATTCAGCTCCAGTTTTCCCGATGAACTCGCGATTCATCATAGCGAACCTCTGCATCGAGATGCTCAGCGGGAACGCCAATCGGAAACAGCGCGAACGGCATCAGATGCTCCGGTACGCCCAGCACCTTGCGGCAGCCCGCAACACGCGGCGGCACATGAATGATCGCAANNATCGCAATCCAAACCGTGCCCAGCCCTAGGTCGTGAGCGGCCAGCTGCAGGTTCTGCGCCGCGCAGGAACAATCCTGCTCGCCGAATCCCTTAAAGCCCTCTTTCGACGGATCGAGACAAACCAAAACTGCGGCCTGCGCCTGTTTAAACATCGCATTGCCTTCATCCACGGCATCAGCCAGTGCATCCAGCTTCGCACGATCGGTCGTCACCGCAAAATGCCACGGACGTCCGTCGCCTGCGCTCGGCGCATTCATTGCCGCTTCGAGCAGCGTTTTAATCTGCTCTTCCGTCACCGGCGTATCTTTAAACGCGCGGATGCTCCGCCGCGTCATAATGGTTTTGATCGTTTCCATAAAATTTCTCCTCAAAAATCAGGTTGAAATCATGCCGGACGAAATCATTTTCTGCAAGTGAACAGCGATTTTTAACCGCAAATGAACGTGAATTGGCGCGAATAAAGCCCACGGAAAATGGTGGGCGCGGCATACCTGCCGCGCGTCCAACTATTGGAAGAAAATTTCAGACGGAATTACAGATCCGAAGTGTCTGCCTTGTAATCCTGTTAAAAACCCTCCTCATTGTGATATGCCCCGCATTCAAAAAGAAACCAATTTGACGAAGAGTGTGCAACAAACTAGACTTCTCGCAATTCTGCGCTTAGCAAACTCGTCATGACGCCCGTTAAACGCTCGATACTAGTAATGAAAAATAGAAAATTATCCTTCTGGGAGTATTGGTTTGACTCCCCGAAAGACCGTTCATATCAGGAAACTGTTGACGAGCAAATGGCATCATTGGTGCCACCTCGCATCCGGCATTCGGCTGACGCAGCATGTGCTATATTTGAAATAATGCAGGAAAAACCGATGACCGAGCAACGCTGTCCTAAGTGCGGCCACCATTCTTTTAGACGAGTAGAAGCCTCCGAGAAAGACAGTCCAGACGATAGCAATTGGCGATGTTTTCGATGTGGAAACGATACCGATGAATTTGGAAACAAGCTCTAATGAACTAAAGCTAAAGAAAAATCAAACCACCGCATTCAGCATTCTTCCCAATAATCCGCTCTTATTTATAGCCTCAACATGAACTGGAACGCCTTATCCCAGAAGCCCGGCAGGTTTTCGTGGCCGAAGTCGGGATAGACTTCCAGTGACTTTTTCGAGGTAATTTTGTTATAGGCCGCGAACTGCGTGGAGGGTGGACAGATCGTATCCATCAGACCGACAGCCATCATCACCTCAGCCTTAACGCGCGGCATCAGGTTCTGAATGTCGATATACCCCAACCGCGTAAACAATTCCTCTTCGCGTTTATGCTGCGGATCGTAGTGACGGAAAAATTCTTTGAGTTCGGCATAGGCATCCTTGGCCTGATCCATCTGCCAGACACGAAGGTAATCCGATAAAAACGGGAACTGCGGCGCGGCGCGTTTGATGCGCGGCTCCAGCGCCACGCAGGCCAACGTCAGGCCACCGCCCTGGCTTCCGCCCATTGCGCCGACGCGGGTTTCATCCACGTCATCCATTTCCATCACAATTTTGGCCAGCTGAGCGGTATCGAGAAAAATCTGACGGAACAGCAGTTTCTCCGGCGAGTCATCGAGACCGCGAACAATCTGCCCCTTATGCGTGTTTCCCTTCACTCCACCGACATCTTCGGAAAGCCCGCCCTGCCCGCGGCAGTCAAGAGCCGCAACGGTAAAGCCCGCCGCCGCATAGCTAAGGTAGTCCGTCCACGCGCCGCTGGCGCCGCTGTAGCCGTGAAAATGCAAAACCGCCGGATGAGACGTCGCCGCGTTTTTCGGCTGAAGCAGCTTGGCGTGAATCCGCGCGCCGCCAACGCCGGTGAACCAGAGATGCGAACAGGTCGCAAACGGGGTCTGGAAATCCGGATCGGGAAGTATTTCAACCTGCGGATCCNNAGCGCTTGTTCCCAGTATTCGTCAAAATCGGCCGGGCGCGGATTAATTCCTCGGTATTCCTTCAGCTTTTCAAACGGCATATCAAATGTAAGCGGCATAATTTCTCCTCCATAAAAAAAGAAAGCTTACCGATTCATCCGGTTTGAGCAAGCGAACAGAAGATTTTTAACTGCGCTCATTCGCGTTGACTAGCGTGGATTCTCGGTTAAGAAATCTTCAAACAGCGGGGAGTTTTTGAGATTGGTGATGCAGCCCTTTTCGACGTCGAGAGCTTGGCCGTTAAGCGTCACCTGAAATCGCGGGGTGTGGCAGAGTTTCCAAGCATTGGAAACATTTTTTCCAATGATTGGAAACAACTCCTCTTCCGGAATCGTTATCTCCTGCGGCCCGCTATCCGCATACATCTCCTTGAACGTCTCGACCAGCACAGCGGAAAGCGTTTCAACGGTCAGACCCGGCGCGAAGGAGGAGAGGTTGGCGACTTTTGCCGGAACCGAAGCAACGGCTTTGGTTGCGATGCCTTCTACCTCAGAACCAAGATAACGTCCGAGGCGCTTAAGATCGCTGTTCACCAAAAGAGTTCCGTGATGCAAAACGTGCTGCCTGCGAAAACAAAACGCCTGGCCGGAAAACTTCAACTCGCCGACGACCAATGAGTTTTTCCGCACCTTGGAAGCTTGGATGCCAAATTTGTCCAAGGTTCGGAAAATCAGTTCGTACTGTTTTTCTTCACGGTATTCCGTACGAGGCACAATAATGCCGACATTCAGATTGCCTTCGTCATGATAAACGGCACCGCCGCCGGAAATGCGCCGCGCCAGCGGCACGCCTTCGTTTTCCATCAGCGAAAGGCGGCTCTCGCGCCACGGATTCTGATTTTTTCCGATGACCACAGACGGCCTGTTGACGCAAAGAAAGAGAATCGGCCCGCGATCCCCGGCATGATCGAGAAGCCACTCTTCGACCGCCAGATTGCGGTACACATCCGTCGTTTCTGTTTTTATAATCAACATTCTGTTTGCCAAACACTCTAAGCAATAAATCCGGCTTTTCATAGTACGCATCACGACCCGGTAAATGGTATATTTCCCGGATCATGGATTTATTTCAAGAAGGCAAAAAACCGGGCACACCGAAAGCCGGCGCAGGCACCGCACCGCTGGCGGCGCGGATGCGTCCGCGTACGCTGGATGAAATCGCCGGACAGGATCATATTCTCGGTGAAGGCAAGCTGCTGCGCCGCGCGATTGAGGCCGATCGCATTTCGAGCGTAATCCTCTACGGCCCGCCGGGTTGCGGGAAAACCTCGCTGGCCGAAGTGATTGCGCTGGCAACCGATCGCCGGTTTGAACGAACCAGCGGCGTGCTGGCAAATATCGCCATTCTGCGAAAACTGCTGGAGCAGGCCGCCGGATGGAAGAAGATCCATCATCAAGACACGATTCTTTTTATCGACGAAATCCACCGTTTTAACAAAGCGCAACAGGATGTGCTCCTGCCTTACGTCGAAAGCGGTGACATTATTCTGATCGGCGCGACGACGCATAATCCGTTTTTCTTTATCAATACTCCGCTCAATTCGCGCTCACAGATTTTTCAGCTCAACGCACTCAGCGAAGAAGCCATCCAAACCGTATTAAAGCGCGCGATGGAACATCCCGCCGGCCTCAACGAACTGGTGACGGCCGATGCCGACGCACTGGAACATCTGGCGACGGTCTGCGAAGGTGATGCGCGACGCGCGCTCAACGCGCTGGAAATCGCCGCGCTGACCACACCGCCGGGTGAAAACGGCATCGTCCACCTGACGCGCCACGAGACCGAAGAGTCGGTTCAAAAAAAAGCGGTTTCGTACGATCACGACGAGGATGAGCATTACGACACGATTTCCGCCTTCATCAAAAGTGTGCGCGGCTCCGATCCGAACGCCGCGATCTACTGGCTGGCGAAAATGATCTATGCGGGCGAAGACCCGCGCTTTATTGCGCGGCGACTGGTCATTCTCGCGTCTGAAGATATCGGCAACGCCGATCCTCGCGGGCTGACGATTGCCACCTCCGCAATGCAGGCAGTCGATTTTGTCGGCATGCCCGAAGCGCGCATTATTCTGGCGCAGGCAACCACCTATCTTGCCTGCGCACCGAAGAGCAACGCGAGCTATCTGGCGATCGATGCCGCGCTGGCCGACGTCGAAAACGGCCGAACGCTGCCGGTTCCCGATCATCTGAAAAACGCGCCGCACCCCGGCAAGGGCGATGTGAAATACCAATATGCCCACGACGGCAAGGATCATTTCGTCGATCAGGACTATGTGCCGACAGATCGCGTCTATTACGCGCCGCCCAATCAGGGCTACGAAGAAACCCTCGGCAAACGGCTGACCTTCTGGAAATCGCTACGGAAGAAAAAATGACGAAAGCAGAAATACGCCGGGAAATCACGGAACGCAAAAAAAGTTTCCAAGGTTTGGACGTTTTAAGCGCAAAAGCCGTTAAAAATTTCCAAACCTTGGAAACTTTTCAGAATGCACAAACGGTCGGCGCATACATGCCTCTGCCCAATGAGGTGGACATTGCCCCGTTGTTCCAAGCTCTGGAAAAAATCTTTTACATTCCGGCATTCGACAAGGGCTCCGGTAGCTACCGACTGGCCAAATACACCAGCGATCTGAAAAAAGGAAATTTTGGAATTCCGGAGCCAACCCATCCGGTTTTTGCGCCCAAAGAGATTGATCTAATCCTTGTGCCGGGTGTCGCGTTCGACCGCGCAGGGCACCGGATCGGCCGAGGCGGCGGATTTTACGACAGGCTCCTTCCGCAGTACCGCGCCGTGCGGGTCGGTAGTTGCTTTGATTTCCAATGTTTGGAAGAAACCATTCCTTCAGAAGAACATGATGTCCAAATGGATTATTTGGTAACAGAGACACAAATTCTTAAATTTGCGATGAACAGTTAGACAATCCGGGTTGTCGGAGTTACTCTTGGCTCACAAAAATAAAATTCTTATACAAAAGGTACTTCATGGACAGCTTCGAAATTTTCTGGAACGGGATCAACCCCGTTGTAATTAACGTTGGATTCGTCGTTCTTGGTTTCTTCTTCCACGCCTATCTGACCCGCACCAATGCGGTGGCGGCCAGCCATCGTGGGTCAGTGATTCTGGACGAGGCCAAAAAACAGGCCGAAGCGATTAAACACGAGGCCAATGTGAGCGCGCGCGAAGAGGTGCTCAAGGCTCGTGAAAAAGCCGAAACGAGTCTCGACCAAAAGCGGCAAAGCATCATTCAGCTTGAGGATCGCGTGGTCGCCCGCGAAAAAGACATCTCGCGGAAGCTCGAACTGCTGGAAACCAAAGACCGTACACTGACTGAAAAGCTGGATAAAGCGGTACAGCAAAACGAGGAACTCAGGGAAAAGCAGGCGAAACTCAAAAGCCTCATCGAAGAAGAAAACCTTCGCGTTCAAGAAGCGGGAAGCCTCTCCAAAGAAGACGCACGCAAGCTGATCATGGATCAGACGGAAAAAGAACTGGAGACCGAAATCAGCGGACTGATCCGTTCCCAGCAGAAACGAATTTATGAACAGGCCCGCGCAGAAGCGCGGGATGTGGTCGTCTCTGCGATCGAGCGTTATTCCGGCGAACATGTCAGCAGTGTCACAGTAACGCAGGTTCGCCTGCCTGCTGATGATTTTAAAGCCCGGCTGATCGGCAAAGAGGGGCGTAATTTTAAATCGTTCGAGATGGAATCGGGCGTAAACCTGATCATCGACGAAACGCCCGGTATAGTATCCCTTTCGAGTTTCGACCCCGTCCGTCGCGAAGTAGCACGTGTAGCACTTGAAAAACTGATTGCCGATGGGCGAATCCATCCCGCCAGTATTGAAGAAACCGTTAGAAAAACTCGCACCGAAGTGGATGAAATTATCCGCCAGGCAGGCGAAGACGCTCTCTATAACCTCGGAATATCCGGTGTCGCTCCCGAAGTGGTCAAAGTGCTTGGACGTCTGAAATACCGTACCAGCTATAAACAGAACGTGCTCGATCACTCGGTCGAAATGGCCTCGCTGATGGCCATGATGGCCGCCGACCTTGATCTGGATGTCGATCTCGCCAAACGCGTCGGCATCTTCCACGACCTCGGCAAAGCGCTCGATCACGACATGGAAGGCTCGCACGCATCCATTGGTGCTAACCTGCTGCGTAAATACGGCGAAGTCCCGCTGGTCTACAACGCCGTCGCCTCGCACCACGAAGAAGTCGAAAAAAGCAGCGTCTATGCCGTTCTTGCCGCGGCGGCCGATGCTATAACCGCCGCCCGCCCCGGCGCACGCATGGACACAACAGACCTTTATCTCCAGCGCCTCGATAAGCTTGAAAAAATCGCCATGTCTTATAAAGGCGTCGATAAGTGCTATGCCATTCAGGCAGGTCGCGAGCTGCGCGTAATCGTCGAAGGCGATAAGGTGGACGATGCCCGCGCACTGATTCTCGCGNNGCGCGAAATCGCCAACCGCATTCAGACCGAGGTCAAATATCCCGGTCAGGTCAAGGTCAACGTCATCCGCGAAACCCGCGCCATTGAATACGCCAAATAAACAGGAGGTGCTCCGTGCAGAAGGTGTTTGAAATCGACCATCCGCTCGTTACCCACCACCTCACCCACCTGCGCAGCAAAGAAACTGCGCCGCACATCTTCCGCGCACAAGTTCGGCGACTCGCCGTCCTGCTCGCAGCCGAAGCCACACGCGACCTACCGCTCCGGACGAAAACCATCGAAACGCCGATGACCGAAATGGAAGGCGCCGTGCTCGACCTGCGCATCGGGCTCGTTCCAATCCTGCGCGCGGGACTCGGCATGACCGACGCCGTGCTTGATCTGCTGCCAACCGCCGAAGTCTGGCACCTCGGTTTTTACCGCGACGAAACAACGCTCAAGCCGGTCGAGTACTACCGCAAATTT
>DINM01000152.1:0-56601 GCA_002423675.1 Verrucomicrobia bacterium UBA5540 | reverse complement strand
ACGCTGTTGCTCACCACCAGATGCGGTACCCGCCTTCAAACTGAAAGGCATTTTGAATGTGCCGGATCTCGGGTTTATCGCCGATCACTTCAACCACATCAAAGCGAATATAGGGCGGCCGCAGTTTACGTTTCTTCAAAAAATGCATCGCGGCTCGTGACAGCTTCTTGCGCTTGGCGCGGTTGACTGCCGCGGCGGGCCGTCCAAAATCCTCGTTTACACGGGTTTTCACTTCGACAAAAATCAGTGTGTCACCATCTTGCGCAATCAGATCGAGCTCGTCGTAACCCACATGCACATTGCGAGCGATAATTTTCAGCCCGGCTTTCTTTAAAACCTTTTCCGGNNTTGAGCTCTCCCTGATTGAGCTCCGAGATCGGACGAAAGGTTTTGCGATGATGGATGCACGGACCGTAGCGGTGGATGGCGGCGAGATGATCTTTGGTTCCATAGCCTTTGTGTTTTGCAAAGCCGTACTGAGGAAATTGTGCATCGAGTTCAACCATCAGACGATCGCGGGTGACTTTGGCAATGATGCTGGCGGCGGCGATGAATAGACTTTGCGCGTCACCTTTGATGATGTTCTGCGATTTACAGCACAGTCCGCGAACGGGGCGACCATCAACCAGCGCCAGATCAGGAATCGGATTGATTTGCGCGACGGCTTCAGCCATGGCCTTCCAGGTGGCCTGAAGAATATTAATTTCGTCGATGACTTCCGGCCCGATAACCGAATACCCGATACGGGCAAAATCACATTGCTGGAGCCGTTCAAAAAAATGATCGCGCCGTTTTTCGCTGAGCGCTNNCAACCGGCCCGGCCAGCGGGCCGCGCCCGGCCTCGTCGACCCCGGCAATAAAAAAGAGGCCTGATTGCCAGGCCTCTTTTTCATATCGGAGCATGTCCATTGCAACTTACACGCGACGTTCTTTGATCCGTGCTTTTTTGCCGGAGATGTCGCGCAGGTAGTAGAGTTTCGCACGGCGGGTTTTACCGGCACGAACCACTTCGATCTTTGCCACGTTCGGGCTCTGCAGAGGAAATACGCGTTCGATGCCTTCACCGAAAGCAACACGACGAACCGTAAAGGTTTCAGCCACGCCGGATCCGTCTCGGCCGATCACCGCACCGGTATAGACCTGAATACGTTCTTTTGCGCCTTCTTTAATCTTCACGTGCACATTGACGGTATCACCGATTCTAAAAACGGGGATTTCGTTCGTGCACTGTTCTTGGCCAATTTTTGCGACTACCGGATTCATAATTGTTCTCTTTCTTCCAAATTTCAAAAGCGAGCGTCGAATAATACCCAACTGCGCATTGCGGTCAAGCGCCATCTCCATTTTCCGCAAGGTGCTGTTTCAGCAGATCAGGACGCCGTTCCGCGGTCCGTTTTTCGGACTGGGCTCGGCGCCATTTTGCAATGGCGGCATGGTTTCCCGTTAATAACTCTTCGGGCACTTTCAGGCCGCGAAACTCGGGCGGACGGGTGTATTGCGGATATTCCAGCAACGGCTCGCTGAACGATTCCTGCTCAGCGGCCCCTTCTCCGCCCAAAACCCCGGGAATCAGGCGAACGATGGAGTCGATGACGACAGCGGCAGGCAAAACTCCGTTGGTCAGAACATAGTCTCCAATGGAAATTTCTTCATCAATGAGAGTTTCGCGAACCCGCTCGTCAACCCCTTCATAATGTCCGCAAACAAAAATGAGATGCTCTTCGTGCGAAAGCGCCAGCGCGCGCTCCTGGGTAAAGGGTTTCCCTTGAGGGCACATAAGGATAACGCGCGATTTCTCCGTCAGAACCGATTCGACCGCCTTAAAGATCGGCTCGGGCTTCATAACCATGCCGGGACCACCGCCGAACGGACGCTCATCAGTAGTGTGGTGTTTATCGTCGGTAAAATCGCGTAAATTAATCCCGTTAAAGGTCACGTGCCCGGCGTTTGCGGCGCGTTTCATCATGCTCTGGCCGAGAAAGCCGTCGAGCATCTCCGGAAACAGAGTTATCACGTCTATCTTCATAACAAAAAAAAGCGGCCTTTCGGCCGCTTTGTACCACAATGGATTTTTTTATTCCACTACTTCGAGCATCGCACGGCGTCCGTCGCGGGCGGCGATGGCTCCGAGGAGCGTACGCATTGCACCAACGGTTTTCCCACTGCGGCCGATGACTTTACCGACATCTTTTTCATGGCAGCGCAGTTCGTAAACCACGCTTTTTTCGCCTTTGATTTCGGTAACCTTAACGTAGCGAGGCTGGTCCACCAAGGCGGTGACCATCTGCTTCACAAGCTTCTTCATGTTTAAGCCTCCTGTTTTTCAGGAGCTTCAACAACAGCTTCAGCGGCAGGTGCAGCTTCTTCGGCAACAGGCACGGCCTCAACAACCGGTTCTGCAGGAGCGGCTTCCGCCGGAGTTTTTACACCCTGACCTGCAGCGGCCTTTTTGACAAGGCTGGCTGCAGTGCCGGAAAGCTGTGCGCCGGTTCCGAGCCAATAGTTGACCCGATCCATTTTCAGGCTGAAATTATCACCCTTTTGCTTGGGATCGTACCAGCCGAGAATTTCGAGGAAGCGGCCGGTGGTCGCGAAGCGCGAATCAGCTGCCACAACACGATAAAACGGTTTGCCGGTGGCGCCCATTCGACGTAAACGTATTTTTGTTGCCATAGTTCTATAATCTCCAGTCCAGTATTGCGGACTCCTGTCCGCGGAAAAAGAGGAACCTGTCTATAGGATTCACCCTCACGCATCAACCTTTTTTCCGCTTTTTTCAGCGGTCAGCCGAGCGACTACCTGTAGGTCGGCCTTGGAATAAGCATATTTTCCAAGGTCTGGAACGTTTACCCATGCATAATCAGCGCAATGAATCGGTCGCGGGCGGCCCGAGATGATTTTGGTGTAGTAGACGTGCATGGTCATGGTGAAATGGCTGTAAGCGTGTTTGACGGTCATAACATGCTCGCCGACAACCGTTTTAATGCCCAGTTCTTCTTGAAGCTCCCGGACAACGCACTCTTCGATGGTTTCGCCGGGTTCCAGTTTTCCGCCGGGAAACTCCCACAGTCCGCCGAGCATATCGCTCTGTCGACGCTGGGCAATCAGCACCTCGCCCTTCCGGTTCGTCGTGACCGCCGCGCCGACGACGATATGCGGGACTTTCGCCTTTTTCTTTATGACTGGATAGGCCTCCGGCTTTCCTTCTATAAAGGCGGAGCAAACCTTCCGCATCGGACATTGCGGGCATTTCGGATTTTTCGGGAGGCAAACCAGTGCGCCGAGCTCCATCATCGCTTCGTTGAATTCGCCAGCGCGTCCCTTTACAAGCAGCTCATCCGCCCATGCCTGCATCTGTTTTTTTCCAGCCGCGTCTTTGGTGTCGCCGCCAAAAGCAAACAGACGGCTCAAAACACGGATGACGTTGCCGTCAACAACCGCCGCGTTTTCATTAAAGGCCAGGCTGGCAATCGCTGCCGCCGTGTACTTTCCAACCCCTGGAAGTTTTTTGAGAAAATCTTCCAATGATTGAAAGCCATTGCATGACGGCTGGCATTTTTTTTCCAAGGGTTGGAAACTTTTTTTCCAATGTTTGGAAAAACTTTTGTGTTCAGCGACAACAATTTTGGCGGCGGCATGCAGGTTGCGTGCGCGGGAGTAATAGCCAAGACCTTCCCAGCATTTGAGGACATCGTTCTGCGGCGCGGCGGCGAGCGCTCTCCACGACGGAAAGGTTTTCATCCAGCGGCGGTAATAGTCGATGACGGTGTCGACGCGCGTCTGCTGAAGCATGATTTCAGAAACCCATACGCGGTAGGGTGTGCGATTTCTGCGCCACGGCAGGTCGCGCGCGTTCGCCGCAAACCATGGCAAAAGAGCTGATTTTACGGTCGTTTTAACGATTTTCTCGGCGGATTTTTTCGGGGCGTTCCTTGACATGATTTCTTCGTCTGTTACGGTAAAACTTCATATATGCCTGTCACAGCGGTTTAAAACTTCAGGCATCATACTCAATTAAAAGGAAAATTCACGACATCATCTGCCGCTGCTGTTTTTTTCGGGGCCTCGCCCTGTTTCCTCAGTTCACCCAAACAAAAGGATACAGATGAGCCCGATTTATAACGAACAGCAGCAGGAGCTTGCCGGCTAAATTGACGCAAATACCACGCTTAAAAACTGGAAAGACTGGAAATGGCAGCTGAAACATTCCGTCCGTGATATCGCGACGTTTGAAAAGCTGCTCGACGTTCAGTTCACTCCCGAAGAACGCACCGCTCTTCTCGAGACCGTTGAAAAATTTCCACTGAGCGTAACACCGTATTACCTGTCGCTGATCGACCGGGAAGATTTTCGTAATGACCCGGTTTTCAAGCAGTGTATTCCGAATCCATCGGAACTGATTATCGGTACGCATGATATGGCCGATCCGCTGCACGAGGATGCCGACAGCCCCGCGCCGGGTATTACCCACCGCTATCCCGACCGAGTTCTGTTTCACATCAGCAATGTCTGCTCCATGTACTGCCGCCACTGCACCCGCAAACGCAAAGTGGGAGATCAGGATTTTATTCCGAACCGTGAAACCATCGACGCCGGGCTCGAATATATCCGCAATACGCCGCAAATTCGCGACGTGCTCCTTTCGGGCGGAGACCCGCTGATGCTCTCAGACGAATACCTCGACTGGATTTTAACCGAGCTAGGAAAAATCGAACATATCGAGGTGGTACGCATCGGAACCCGCATGCCGGTGGTGCTGCCGTACCGCATCACAACCGATCTGGTGAATATGCTCAAAAAGCATCAACCGCTCTGGATTAATACGCACTTCAACCATCCGCGCGAGATCACCGCGTCGTCGCGTGAAGCGCTGCGTATGCTGGCCGACGGCGGCTTCCCGCTCGGCAATCAGACGGTTCTGCTTGCCGGCGTCAACGACTGCCCCCGCATTATCCGTGTGTTGATGCATAAACTGGTAAAAAACCGCGTCCGGCCCTATTACCTTTACCAGTGTGACCTCTCCGAAGGGCTGACTCATTTCCGCACGCCGGTCAGCAAAGGCATTGAAATCATTGAAAGCCTGATCGGCCATACCAGCGGGTTCGCTGTGCCGACCTATGTGGTCGATGCGCCCGGCGGCGGCGGCAAGATTCCGGTGATGCCGAACTATCTGATCTCGTGGAGCACGCATAAAGTGATTCTGCGCAACTACGAAGGCGTCATCACCAGCTATCAGGAACCCGACAGTTATGAACCGATCTTCTGCGACCGCAACTGCGATAACTGCCGACTGACGCTCAAGCTCGACGATGCAGATGAATATCAATCCGTCGGTATCGAACGACTGCTGAGTTACGACGACGATGTCATCTCGCTCGTGCCTTCCGATAACGAGCGGCACCAGCGCCGCGAAGAAGAGGATCCGGCATGACGTTGATTGACTACACCATCTTCGCGCTCTACATGGCCGTGATCATCGGAATCGGAATCTACTTTTTCAAAAAGAATAAAAACCACGAAGACTACTACGTCGGCGGACGCGACATCTCCTCGACCCATGTCGGCCTCTTCATCGCCGCCACCGACGTCGGCGGCGGCTTTTCCATCGGGCTCGGCGGCGTCGGCTACGCGATCGGTCTCTCCGGAAGCTGGCTTCTTTTCACGGGACTCGTCGGCGCATGGCTCTCCGCCGTCATGTCCACCGCCGACAGCTGCCTGATGGCCGCCCCCGGAAACTTCGTCAATGACCTGCTCGAAAAAATGAGTTTCACCCGAGCGCAGCGAGAGAGGCTTGAGGCCACGAAAGCAACGACCGGAGGAAGTGGCAACCCGTGGAAAACCAAAACCCACGTCCTCATCTCACAACTCGTTACGCTGCTCATCGGTGCAATTGCCATCGTGCTGGCCCTGCACTTCACCACCGTGCTCGGCGGGATCCTGCACGCCTACGCCTTCATGGTTTCCGGACTCACCATACCGACACTCGGAGCCTTCTTCTGGAAGTGCAGCTCCGCACCCGGCGCACTCGCCGCCATGCTGGCCGGCGGCGGGCTCACGCTGTTTATCCTGCTCACCGGAATCGAACCGCCCTTCGGCCTCGCCCCCAGCTTCTACGGTATTCTCCTTTCAGCGATTGTCTTCATCCCCATTTCTCTCCTTCTGCCCGGAAAAAAATCATGAGCGATAGACTGGAAAAAATTGGTAATTCGCAAATTCAACACGGATCGGATAATAACCGGATCTATTTAATGAAGCTTGATCCGGCGGATCTGCCCGGCATAGTCAAAAAACTCGATACGCTGGCCGCAAAAAACGGCTACACAAAGATTTTTGCCAAGGTGCCCTCACCGCACACCGCCGCATTTATCGAAGGCGGCTACAGGAGAGAGGGAAACATTCCGCAGTTCTACAACGGTGAAACCGCCGCGGCGTTTCTGGGTAAATTTATTGATCCGGCGCGGGAAATCACTCCGCAGCGCGATGAGATCGAAAAAATTATCGCGCTGGCACAATCCAAACACGGACGCCCCGGCGATTCGCTGTCGGACGAATACACACTGCGTGCGGCGGTTGAAGCTGATGCCGACGAGCTGGCCGCAGTCTATAAAGAGGTCTTCGTCTCCTACCCTTTCCCGATTCATGATCCGGATTATCTGATTGAAACGATGCGCAGCCACGTCTGCTACTTCGTCGCAGAAAAGGACGGAAAGATCGCCGCGGCCTCATCGGGCGAAATGGACAAAGAAAACCGTAACGCGGAAATGACCGATTTTGCGACGCTTCCGGAGCACCTCGGCAACGGGCTGTCGGTTCATCTGCTGAAGTTCATGGAGCCGGAGATGAAAAAACGAGGCATTGCCATGCTCTACACGATTGCTCGCGCGATTTCACCGGGTATGAACATTACGTTTGCCAAATGCGGCTACACCTTCGGCGGCACGCTGATCAACAATACGCAGATCTCCGGTTCCATTGAGAGCATGAACCTGTGGTATCAATCCGTCTGAACGGACGGATATAGGATTTGACTGCCGTTTTCGTTGGGCTAGAATCCCGTCAACTAACTGGAGGCGTGTTCATGATCACCAAAAAGATGGAAAAGGCCTTAAACGGGCAGATTAACAAGGAATTTTACTCCGCTTATCTTTACCTCTCCATGTCCGCCTACTGCAATAAACTCGGCATGCCGGGCAGTGAACACTGGTTTCGCATCCAGTACGATGAAGAGGTCATTCACATGACCAAGATGTTCGATTACATCATGCAGNNGCGGCGAAGCCTGCCTGCTGAAAATTGATGAGCCGCCGAAGGATTTCGGCTCCATCCTCGGCGCGTTCGACGCCAGTCTGAAACACGAGCAGTTTGTTACCAAGTCGATTAACGAACTGCTGAATGTCGCAGTAGAGGAGAAAGACCACGCCACTCAGGTTTTCCTGCAGTGGTTTATTACCGAGCAGGTCGAAGAAGAGGCCAATGTGAAAGAAATTGTTGACCGGTTAAGAATGGCCGGTGATAACGGCGCAGCTTTGATGATGATTGATGACAAACTCGGCCAGAGACTGCCGCCGGAACCTGCGACAACAAAGGTTTAATTCAGAGAAAGGAATTCACGTTATGTTTAAAAAACTGATTCTACTGACTGCTACTGTTCTATCACTTCTTTCACTGCCCGCACAGGCATGGCGAAACGACGAAATCACCATGCTGGTGGTGCCACGCGAAGTGATTCCGTTGCAGATTGCGCAGGATATTTCCCGCCGCTATCCGGTAATGCTTGTCAGCTATCAGACCGTCCGGGACGACCTGAAAATCCACGCATGGAACGGCGACAGCTGGGTTCCCGTATCGGTTGAGGATTACACCAACGGAACCTTTTTCGCCGTTCGGCCTAAACACGCCATCATCGTGGAAGACCAAAAAATGCCCGCACCGGCGGTGCTGGTTCCAAGCAGTAGCTGGTGCGAAAGTGCCAACCGCCTGACCTCGACCGATCCGCGCGTCATGCTCCATCTGCTCGGCATCTACTTTGACTTCCCATTCCGGCACTGGAACCAATTTGCGAAGCGCTACAACTATTCGATCGAGGAAATCAATCCGACGCTGCACAACGTCCACTGGTGGGATCTTCGCGCCGACATCCTGATTGCAAAACGTGCCAACCGCAACTTCTCGGCCGATCTCGACAACTGGTATTATCTCGAACCCATTCCGGCCCCGGCCATTGAACCGGTTGTGATGGACGAAGAAGCCCCTGCCCCGTCGGAAGAACCGACAGGAGCAACGACCGTAGATATCACTGCGAAAGCACCCGAAGCGCCTGCGAAAGATGCCGTTGTTCCCGTAAAGCCGGCACCTGCCGTTGAGTCAGCACCTGCCGTGACTCCGGAAGAACCGTCAACTGCGGCCGAACCGGAAACTGTCGAACCAGAACCGATGGTGGACACCGTTGCGTCGCCGGAACCGGTCGATCTGACCGTTGCAGATCCGTTCTCACCGCTGACGTTCCCGCGGCTGAAATTGTCATGCCGCCGGAACCGAAAAAGCACTGGTGGAAATTTTTCTAATGAACAAAACGTTAATTTTTCTGAGCCTTCTGCTGGCTGGGTGCGCGACCGCTCCCAAGCCATTTGAATTTCCGGTTTCGCCAACGATGGCGACGACACTTTCCGGCGGAGAGACGACCATTACGTGGAAAGCGGAAGCCAGTCAGACCTACACCGTTTACTATACCGATGCTCCTGTCGGGAAACTGCCCGGCTGGAAACCCCTTCCGCAAGGAACGAATCTGCGCGGAACCGGGGGCCAGATGACGATCACGGATAAGCCCGCCAATGCGGATGTAACGCGCCGTTATATGCTGCTGGCAGGTGACCAGAAGCCTTATTGATCGGTTGCGCGAAACACCGCAATCACCGGCCGATGATCGGAGGCTTCATAGGTTAACGGATCGTGTACCACGCGGCTCTGTTCGCGGACAACCTCTGGAAGCATTCCGTCGCTGACAAAAAAATAATCAAACCGACTGAAACTGTCGGTTGAGGCCTCAAAACAGGTCCAGACATCACCCGAGGAATCGGCAGGCCGCAGATCAGTCATTTCGCCGCCGCGCCGCCCGCTCACCTCGCGAAGTGGAGCCGAGTTGNNACCAATAAATTGATATCCGGATTTTCATCCAGAATTGCGCGCACCTCTTTATTCAGCAGGCGGGCCTCGTTACGACGCATCTCAGTCTGGCCCAACGGACTGTATACTTTGGATTTCAAATGCGCTGTCAACAGGCGGAAGCGGTAGTGCGGATTCACCTGAATCCCGACATCCAAAAAGCCGCGAGCCACTGCCACTTTGGCCTTGCCGATACTATACCAGTCGTTAGTGCGGTGCTGAACCGAAACAATCGGAAACCGGCTCAGCACCGCGAGGTTCACCTCTATGCGCCCACGCTCCTGCAGTTCCGCATACGGATAATCCAGTCCGGCCTCCTTGAGATCCGCACGGAACTGCGCAAACATCGCCGCATCGCCCATTTCCTGAACCGACAGCACATCTGGATGTTCCTTGGCAATCAGCAGAATCACCGCGCGGCGCTCGCTCTCCGGTTTGGGATCATCCATTTTGCCGTCGCCATCGCGATCCATCAGCGCATACTGATGCAGGTTATAGGTCATCACCGAAAAGGTCTTTTGCGGAACGGGCTGTCGTCCGCAACCGCTCAGTAGCAGAAAAGCTCCAAGGATTACCTGCCATGAGGCTCCTCGAATGGGAAACACCGGCTTCATTATTTATCTGTCGGACAGGGTTTCTGGATCGCAACCAGCACATCGCCGGGCTCCAGCCGCATCTGCGGGTCGGGATCGAACACCGTCTCCCCGCTCGGGCGCTTCACGGCAAACACCATACAGCCCATCGTCTGACGAACCCGCGACTCCGCTAATGTTTTATTCGCCAACTTGCTGTCTGCATCCACTGTAATCTCACAAATTTCCAGTGCCAAATTCTCCCCGCGAGTCACCAGTTCAATCAAATCAACCACCGCCGGACGGGTTAACAACTGAACAATGCGCGTCGCACCGGCCGAGAAAGGAGAAACCACTTGAGAAGCCCCCGCCTTGATGAACTTGCGGGTATTATCAGGATCCTGCACGCGGGCGATAATCTGCATGTCCCGGTTCAGCGGATGCGCGCTCATCGTCAAAAAAAGATTATCTGCGTCTTTCGTCAGCGTCGCCACCAACGCTTCCGCTTTCGTAATCCCGGCTTTTTCCAGCACCTCCTCGTCCGAGGAATCTCCTTGGAAATGAAGAAAACCCTCCTCTTCCAGAATCTTCACACGCTCCGGATCGTTTTCCACCACCACAAACGGCTTGCCGGTTTTCAGCAGGTCGCGGGCAATGTAATAGCCGGTGCGTCCGTATCCGCAGATGATAACGTGCCCGCTAAGCTTCTCAATGTGCTTGTTCATTTTATTTCTCCCGAAAAGGTTGGTCAGGCCCCGTAACACAAAATATTCGAACAGCGCCGTCAGCGACAGGGCCGCCGTCGTTACGCCGAAAAAAATCAACAGAATCGTAAACAGCTGCCCGTCATGCGAAAGCGCATGAACTTCCCCGAAACCGACCGTCGAAACGGTAATCACCGTCATGTAAAGACACTCGTTCAGCGGCCAGCCTTCGATCCAGTGATACCCGACCGTTCCGCCGGCCAGCACGGACAGAAAGAGAATAAGATATAGACCCAGACGAAGCTTCCGCGGCTGTTCAAAGTGATATATGCCTCGCTTCATGAATTTTTCCGTGCTAACAGTTTTGCAGACTATACAAATGAACCCGTGTGCTTAAAAGGTTATTTCATGCGTCTAAAACCAACGATTCCGCTTCTGATCGCCGGGCTGCTGACGATCCTCTCCGTCACTCCCGCCTGCGCCGGTATCCGCACCGTCACCTCGCGCGGGAAAAGCTACGCACNNCCAACATCGCCGCTTATTACGGTATGACCACATCCACGCCCACAAAAAAACAGATCCGGCTGCAGAACAAATGGAATAAACTCGAATTCCAGACCGACTCTCGCAGCGCCTGGATCAATGGCACCCTCGTCACACTCAGCGAACCGGTTCGAAAAGTCGGCTGGCAATGGGCCATGGACGCAACCGACTTCGATAAAACCATCGAACCGGCTGTACGACCTCAGGAATTCCTGAAAGGCGCCGGCGTACGCACCGTCGTCCTCGATCCCGGCCACGGCGGTAACGACAAAGGGGCCAGCAGTCCGCGTAATGTTCAAGAAAAACTGGTCGTGCTGGATATCGCCAAACGCGTAAAGCAGATTCTTAAATCCCGTGGCATCCGGGTTGAACTCACCCGCGAAAGCGACCGTGCGCTCGATCTGGGTGACCGCTGTCGCAAAGCCGCCGCACTCAAAGCCGATGTTTTTGTCAGCATTCATGCCAATGCAACGGCCAACCGCAGCGTCCGCGGCACCGAAACCTTCGTTCTCTCTCTGCCCGGCCGCTACAGCAGCAACTCCTACGGCAGCGGCAACCCGCCATCCAGCGTCTATAATGGAAACCACTACGACATCGCTAATATGGCGCTCGGCTTCTGCATTCACCGGAGTCTCATAAAAACCACCGGACAGGAAGATCGCGGCGTCAAGCGCGCCCGCTTTCAGGTTCTGCGCGATGCCCCCTGCCCAGCCGCCCTCGTCGAAACCGCCTTCCTCAGCAACGCCAAAGACGAGGCCATGGTCATCGATCCCGCCGGGCGCGATCGCCTCGCGCGCGGCATCGCCGACGGCATCTCCACCTACCTTGCCAACGTCAAGCGCGCAAAGAAATAACCTCAACAGTTTCGCCGATTAAGNNAGACCAGCGACGCCGTAACTTCCGTTTGAGGATAAAGCTTCTTGATCGCTTCCTTATAGGCCGCCAACTGCGGCGAATAGGTCTCCAGTGCAATATCCGGCGACTCATGCGTAAACTTGTAATCGAAAATTTTCCAACCATTGGAAAAACCGGCGAGCAGATCGATCGTTCCATCCAGAATCACATCACCGCGCTTCAGCACAAACGGATGTTCCGCAAACAACTCTGCGGCACCCTCCGTTTCTTGACGTAAAACCGCCCGCGCCGCTTCGAGTGGCTTCGCCAGTAAGCCGTTTTCCATGTCACCGAACAATTCCACCAGCGCCGGAATATCGCCGTCCCATTTATTCTTCGCCAGCTCCTCTAAAACCATATGACCCAGCGTTCCGAATGCCCTTCGGTCGCTGGCAGGTATCGAGTGTCGGGTGTCAGGTCTCGAATATTCAACTAAACTTGTCACGGGCTTGCGTTTGAGGCCTTTTGGGATTTCCAAGGGTTGGGAACTCACATCACAACCCTCAACCCTGAACTCTGAACCCGGAACACTGAACTCCGGCACATCTGAAAAACTCAACTTTCGTAAAATATCCGAACCCGTTTTTTCCAAAAACGCCTCACTGAGTTTCAGCCAGCCTTTGGAATCTTTGGTGCCGGCACCGGAAAGAACCACGAGGTCACGTGCGCGGGTCATTGCCACATAAAAAACATTCGTCGATTCCAGATCGCGCTCCGCTTTATCCGCCTCGCGCGCCGCGTCCCAGCCGGGCGACTTCACCTTTTCGCCCNNCCTTTCGGAGAAAACATCGCAAAGCCAGGTTCAGCCACATCACCGAAACTGATATCCGGCACAAAGCAAACCCGTTTCGTCAAACCCTTCGCGCCATGCACTGTCATGATCGTGACCGCGTTCTGCGACGGATCGGGCAGTAGTGCTTCAGCCGCTCCGCTGCGCGGCGGTGTTTTAATATATTTTTCGAACAGCCGCACCACATCCGGCAAAAGAACCTGTCCGCCGCGCTCGGCGGAGCGAATGCAGTCGAGCGCCTTCTTAAAATTCGCCAGCTTCTGCTCACCACCCGGAAGCCCGGCCAGCTGTGCATCAAAAGCCGTCTCACGCACCATCTCGCGAATCAGCTGCGACGCCGGCTTTTCGCCGGTCTGCGCGCGGTAACGCAAAATGCATTCAGCCTTTTCGCTCTCAAAAAACTGCTTCCGCAGAATCTCGTGGTCAAACGTTTCGCCGTTCCAGCCGAGCTGTACGATCTCGTCGTCTGCCAGATTCGCGAATGGCGAGCGGAGAAAACCGACTAAAGCCAGATCGTTCACCGGCTCGCAAAGCACCTGTAAAAACATCAGCAGATCGCGCACTTCCTGCTGTTCGAACAACGCCTTACCCTTCCCCCCGCTGGTATAGGGAATCCCCGCGTCGCGCAGCGCTTTTTCCAGAATCCCCTGATGCGTTGAACGTTTCAGCAGAATCAGAATATCGCCGTAATTGAACGGCTCGTTTTCGGCAAAGGTCTTGCCGTTGTGTCCAAACTTTGGACGCCACGCTTCATCGCCATCAACCAGCAGGCGAATACGGCGCGCGACAGCAGACATTTCGTCGTCAGTCGTACTCTCATCGCTGTCCTGCATCAAAAATTCAACGCACGGCTTTTCACCTTCGAGTACATCCTGCGCTTCAAGCGCGTCGTATTGATCATACACTCCGCTGAACAGTTCATTAATCGCGCGAACCACAAGGTCTTTACTGCGGAAGCTCGTTTTCAAATCAATCCGTTTACAACCGCCGCGCGCTGCCATTTGCGCTTCTAGATCGGGCATTACCTGCGGATCGGCACTGCGCCACGCATAAATCGACTGCTTCTTATCGCCGCAAATCACCAGATGCGTCTCACGGCTCCACAACGCTTCAATCACCTCGCACTGCACCCGCGACGTATCCTGCACCTCATCCACGATAATCCAGTCGAACAGCGCTTCGTCGAACGTTTTGGTTTTCAGCAGATCGCGGGCAAGTAAAAGCTGATCGCCGAAATCGACGCAATCGCGCGCGCGCTTGGCTTCCGTGAACCCGCGCGCGCAGGCAGAAAGGCAGCGGGCGAATGCGCGAAATTTCCCGATGTTCTGTTCATAAAAATATCCGGTTAGAAACCGTTCCTTCAACTTNNCTGACCGAACTTTCCGACTGCTTCCAGTTTTCCAATGTTTGGAAAATCGGCCAAAAACAGCTTCAGCGCATCCTGCGCATCGGCGGCGGTTTTCGGCAAATCGAAGGTTTCCAGTTCATCATGAATTTTTTGAAAATCATTTTTTCCAATGGTTGGAACCGGATCGGGGAGCATCGACTCGGCGGCAGAAAGGTCGAGCCCGCGGGAATCGGCCTTTTCGAGTAGCGAGCGGATCGTATTGATCAGGCTGTAGTCGTGGTCGCCGAGAACGGAAATGCCCGCGCAAAACTCGCGAAAGTCCGGATCATTTTCCAAGGTTTGGAAAATTTCCGATTTGAGAACCTCGTCAAGCAGCGCATCGCGCGCTTCATCTTCCAAGGTTTGGAAACCCGGGGACAGCCCCAGCTCCAGGGCATACTCGCGGAGCAGCCCGGCGCAAAAGGCATGGATTGTGGAAATATGGGCCGCGGGAAGTTTGCGTAACACGAGACGGGCCAGATCATTCTCTTCTTTTACGGCAATCATCTTTTCCGAAACCCGCTGGCGCAACTCGGCGGCGGCATTATCCGTGAACGTCATCAGCAGGATCTTTTCGGGCGGTACCGGCTTTCTGCCCAGCGGCAGATGTTCATGATTCCTGCCCAGCACCAGCGCGGCATAGAGTTCGGTGACCTGCCAGGTCTTCCCCGTCCCCGCCGATGCGTTGAAAATCATGTTCATTGCCGCGAACTATGGAGAAAACTTCCAATCATTGGAAGATTGGATTGGCTGAGAACCACTAAGCTTCACTAATTTTCACTAATCGGATCCCCTCCAAAAAATTAGCGTTTATTCGCGTCCATTCGCGGTTAAACTCCCCGAATGAAATTTGACCTGCTGATTCGAAACGGAAGTGTGCTGGACGGAACGGGTACGGAAGCGGTTCGGGCCGATGTTGGAATCATCGGCGAGCGGATTGAGGCGGTCGGCGATCTGTCCAAAGCGAAAGCCAAACAAACGATCGATGCGACCGGTCAATTCGTCTGCCCCGGCTTTATCGACGTTCACTCTCACTCCGATGCCTATCTGCTGATTGAGCCACGCGCGTCGAGCAAGGTGTTTCAGGGAATCACGACGGAAGTGTGCGGCAACTGCGGCGCGTCGGTGGCGCCGCGCCTCGGCGAGGCAAAGCTGCCGTCCGACTGGCAGGATAAACCGTTTCCCGGCATATGGCGCACGGTTTCCGAATATCGGAAACTTTTTGAGCAGACCAATCCCGCTGTAAACGAAGCGTTGCTGATCGGCCACAACACCTTGCATCGCGGCATCTGCGGCTATGAACCGCGCGGTGCGACACCCGACGAGCTGAAAAAAATGTGCCGCGCGCTCGAACAGGCGCTCGATGAGGGCGGATGCGGCATGAGCACCGGACTGATTTATCCGCCTGCTTCGGCGGTGCCGCGCGAGGAAGTGGTTGAGTTGTCGAAAGTCTGCGCGGCGAAAAATAAAATCTACACCTCACACATGCGCAGCGAAGGTAAACAGCTGCTGGAAGCGATTGACGAGGCACTCGATATCGGCCGGCGCTCCGGCGCGCGGGTGCAGGTTTCGCATCTGAAAACATCCGGGCAGGCAAATTGGCATAAGGTGGATGCCGCGCTCGAAAAGATTGAGTCGGCCATCGCGGAAGGCCTTGAAGTGGCCGCCGACCGTTATCCCTACACCGCTGCGCAGACCGACCTCGACATCATCCTGCCCGACTGGGCGCTCTACGACGGTAAAGACGCCGTGCTTGGCCGTCTGCGTGATTCCAATGTTCGGAAAAAAATCCGCGACGAGGTGCTCGAAGGACGCGGCGAGTTCGGCTTCAGCACCGTAATGATCGGCTCGGTGGAAAATCCGGCGCTTCAGCAATTCAAGGGAATGAAGGTCGATGAGGCCGCCAGAGCTCTGAGCATGGATCCGGTGGATGCACTGCTGTATATCATTGAAAAAGATGAACTGCGCACCGGCGGAATTTTCTTCGGCATGTGCGAAGAAAATATGTGGAAGATTCTGGCGCAACCGTGGGTGATGATCGGATGCGATGCATCGCTGCGCGCGCCGGACGGAATCCTGAGTAAGGATCATCCGCATCCGCGTGCTTACGGAAGTTTTACCAAACTGCTGCGCGCATCGCTCGACGGCCAGACGGTCACTCTGCCCGAAATGATCCGCAAAATGACTTCGCTGGCGGCGGAACAGTTCCGGTTGAAAGAGCGCGGCGTTTTGAAAAAAGGCAACTTCGCCGACGTGGCGGTTTTTGATCCGGTGAAAGTTAAAGAAAACACGACCTACAAAGAGCCGCATCAGCTTTCCGAGGGCGTTACAACGCTGGTTGTGAATGGAACGCTGACGATTAAGGATGGACAATTAACCGGCAACCGGTGTGGACATTTTTTGGATTAAGAGTTTTCCATCCGCCTTTGCAGGAGGCTACGGCGCGACAAGATGATTGGAAAAATCCAGAGTTTTCCGTTCTCCGCAGACAAATGCTCGCGCGTTTTGATTCTCGGCTCGATGCCGGGCGTAGAGTCGCTGAAGCAACAGCAGTATTATGCGCATCCGCGCAATCTGTTCTGGGATATGATGGACGAGCTGTTCGGCGCGGGTCGTGAACTGCTGTATGAAGAACGGCTGGCGGTTCTGCGTAAACACGGCGTCGCCCTCTGGGATGTGGCGCATAGCTGCCGACGCAAGGGGAGTCTCGATTCCAATATGACAAAGGTTGAAGTAAATAATTTCCGGAACCTGTTCAAGATGGCCCCGCAGATTCACACGGTGTTTTTCAACGGACAAAAAGCCGCGACACTGTTTCGAAAGCTGGTTGTGCCGAATTTAGATCGCAGTATGAAATTCGTCATTCTGCCATCGACGAGTCCGGCCAATGCATCGGTTTCAATTGCAAAGAAAAAAGCGGCGTGGAAACAAGTCCGCGCCGCCGTTTCTCAAACCTTGGGAAGTCAGTCAGAGAGTTTGCGATAATGCAACGTCACGCGGAACAACTCCGGGTTGGCGCGGTTTGCAAGCAGCGTTTCACGCAAGGCTTGTGAGTCGTCGATTTCGCTGCCGACCACTTTGTCATTCAGCACTTCGACCGCCAGAACACCATCGGTGAGTGTGTAACGACAGACATGGTATCGGTCTTTAGTTGTCGGAGCAGGTTGAAGCCATTCGAGCTGAACCAGCTTCATATCATCAACGCGAATTGGATAAGCCCGAAAAACCATCTGATCGGTTCTTCCCGAAGAACAGATCACCACATACTCATTGGCGCTAAACGGCAGAACAACCATTTTCCCGTCCGGCTCTTCGGCACTGCCGTCCTCGGGAATCAATTGCCATGTTCCGCTCAAAGACGGATCAACCGGAATCACCGCTTCTTTAATTAGCGGCACCTCATACACGCAGGCACAAAGGCTCAGCAAACCAAACAGGAACAGGGCCTTTTTCATATAGCTCTCCTTAGAACGGAGCCGCTGTGCCGATTTTGGTGTTGATGGCGGCTTCGGCAATGGAGCGACCGTCGAGTAGCACCGGTTGCTTTCGGGCACGCCAGACACGACGCTTGGTTTTTGCAACCATGTTGTGGCCGGGCATAAAAAACAGTATTTTTTCTTCCAGCCAGGAAAGGGTCCACATCAGCGGATAAAGCAGTATAGCCAAGGCATTCAGCTTGGTGTAGTGATAGAATTNNCGTGCCGGTTTTTTCGCCGGGCATGTTATAAGGACCGCGGGCCAGCTTGTTGGCAAATGCTTCGCAGAGCAGTCCGGGAACTTCGACACAGCAGGTCGAATAGGAATCCGTCTCGGGCACATCAAACCCGTCTTTGAGTACTTCAAAAAATTCACCGCTGGTATAGCCGTTACGTTCGAGACCTTTAGCCCTCCACGACAGACCCAGCATGGAACGAAGCGTACAGCCGCCCAGACAGAACATCATTTTTCGCGCGGCGGTAATCACCAGTCGCCCGTCAGGTTTCAGTACGCGGTGGCACTCCTTAATAAAGGCATAGTCGTCGCGCACACGCTCCAGCGCATCCACAATCACCACCAGATCAAAGGTTCCATTGGCATCCTGAATGTCCGGACCCTTGAACACTTCAACCGAATCGTCCACAAACCATTCGAGAGATTCTTTGGCTGGAGTGGAAAGCACCAGTGTCTTCCAGCGGCCGCCGCTCTCGCGCAGGCGAGCGCTGATCACGCCGTCGCCAGCCGTGACTTCGAGACAGGTCTGATTGGTTGTGATGCCCGTCAGCTCTTTGAGCTTTCGCAGACGCATCTGCCGCCGAACAGAATGCTTGAACAGCTTTTCCTGCCAGCGAACGACTTCGGAGCGCAAATTTGCATCCATTGCTTTCATGGTCGCGAAGTATAAGGGGAAAAATGAAAGAATGGAATGACGGATTACTGTATTTTTGGAAAGGAATTTCCCGCGGTTTTGAAAAGCTCGAGCTGAAGTTTCCAACCAGTGGAAAACTTCTACACTCCGTTATCCTTTTCTGACAAGCAGTGCTGCGTAAGCGCCATCGGTGCCGGATTTCGGCGGAAAGAGGCGCTTGGCTTTGACGAGACGGAAGTCGCCGTGTTCGCGCGCCCAGCGGCTGACCATTTCTTCGTTTTCTTCGACCTCGAGACTGCACGTACTGTAGACCATCCGCCCGCCGGGTTTGACGTGCTTGGACATGACATTTAAAATCTGGCGCTGGGTCTTTTTGATCATTTCAATGCGGTCGCGAGTAAAGCGGTAGCGGGCATCGACACGGCGTCGCATGACACCGGTGTTCAGGCACGGCACATCGAGCAGGATGGCGTCGAACTGCTGTTCTTTCTGCGGGAATCCTTTGGCGGCATCGCCTTTGAGCATTTTTACAAAATCCCAGCCGGTACGCTTGATGGTGTCGGCGAGCGTGTCGAGCCGGTCGTCATGGACGTCCATAGCGGTGAGCTCGCCCTTCCCTTCCATCAGGCCGGCAATCATAGCGGTTTTGCCGCCGGGCGCAGCGCAGGCGTCGAGGACGCACTCGCCGGGACGCGGGTCGAGCAGTTCGACGGAGACGGAGGTGGCCGGATCCTGAACGGTAAACCAGCCTTCTTTGTAGCCGGGAACTTTCGGGACAGCGACACCGCGCGGCAGAACCACGAAAGTTTCCAATGATTGGAAAGGATGCTTCTGCACATCAATACCGGCCTCTTCGAGCGCCCTCATAAAGTCGGCGGGCGCAATGCGGGCGGGTTCGACGCGTAGGATGGTTTCGGCGGCCTGGTTGTTCCATTCGAGGAGCTGGAGGGTGTCGCGTTCGCCGTACTGCTTGACCCAGCGGTTGATGAGCGATTCGGGGTGCGAGAAGCGGATTTCGTCGGACTGCTTTTTGAGGTTCTGCAAAATGGCGGCTTTTTCGTCCTGCACGTTGCGCAGGACGGCGTTGACCATGCCTGCCGCGCGGATGGCGTCTTTGTGACGGCGGCTTTTGACGGCTTCGACGGTTTCATGAACGGCAGCAAATTCTTCGACGTTGTCCATAAAGCAGAGCTGGTAGACGCCGACATGCAACGCGGCCAGAATGTAGTTTTCCGGCCTGCGTTCGACGTATTTCTGTTCAATGTATTCGAGGGTGAGTTTGCGACGGACAATACCGTAAACCAGTTCGGTGACGAAGGCGCGGTCGTCCTTCACGTCAGACAGCTGGCGGTCGGGAAAGCTTTCGCTTTCGATCCAGCGGTAAATGATTTCGGCGGCAACTTCTCGGCTGTTTGTTTTCATAGGGGGGAGCAGTGAACCGAAAAGTTCCAAGGATTGGAAGTCCCGTCCACCGATTTTATATATTGATATATTAAATTAATTTAATATATTGGCGGAATGAACACGACAAAAAGCTGTATCCGCCAAGGCCGCCTGACCGCTGACGCGCTGAGATGCGCAGCGGAAAAACTGAAAATACTGGCACATCCTCAGCGTTTGCGTATCATCGAGATCCTCGAGCGCGAACAGGAGGTTCCCGTGCATGCTCTGATTAAAGAAACCGGCTTCCCGCAGGCGGTGGTTTCGCAGCATCTGAACCAGATGCGCCGCACCGGCCTGCTTTCCGCCGAACGGCGCGGAAAGGAAATGTGGTACTCCATCACCGACCCGCGCGCACTTTCCATTTTGAACTGCATCTGCACCCACTGCTCTGAAAAGGATTTTGAATAGAATGAATGGCCACAAAAAACACAAAGATACACGAAAACCAACCCTGTCCTTTTT
Source organism: Verrucomicrobia bacterium UBA5540 (assembly GCA_002423675.1). GTDB lineage: Bacteria > Verrucomicrobiota > Kiritimatiellia > Kiritimatiellales > Tichowtungiaceae > Tichowtungia. Next base: position 36,299 of record DINM01000152.1, on the reverse strand, counting down.
TGTGACTTTTTGTGTTTTTCGTGGCTACCCCAATTGAGCGGAGAATCAATTATGAAATTGAAGCTAACTAATTTCAGTCTGCGCTTCCCGTGGCTGATCATCATGCTCGTCCTGCTCGCCGTGATTTTCGGCGCGATGCAGTTCCCGAAGGTCCGGTTCGACAACGACCCGGAGAACATGCTTTCGACCAATGAATATGTGCGGGTCTTTCACAACCAGACCAAGAAAAAGTTCGCTCTCTACGACTTTGTCATCGTCGGTGTCGTCAATACCAACAACCCCGACGGCGTGTTCAATGTCGAAACGCTCGGGCGGATCGATACACTCACCAAACAGTTACTGAGTCTGCGTCAGACCACGAACGGTCTGCCGGAAATCATCCGCCTTCGCCAAGGCTCCGGCGGACAGGCCGTCCAGGAATCTTTCGTTCCCGATCTCCAGCCGAAAAACGTGTGGAAGCGCACGCTGACTAAAGTCTTCCGTCACGACGTCAATCACCTGTTCGACAAGGACGGCCGCAGCGCCATCATCAAACCGGAGATGATCAGCCCGTCGGTCGTCGACAACATCAAGCAGGCCGAACACGGTGCGCTGAAAATTGAGTATCTGATGGAACAGCCGCCCGCCACACGTGCCGAAGCGCTCACCGTCCGCGACGACGCGATGAACAACCCGCTCTACAAAGGCACGCTCGTCTCCGAAGACGACAAAGCCGTTGCGCTCTACATTCCGATCAAAGCCAAAACCTACAGTTATAACGTCGCCAATCTCGTCGAAGCCCTAACCAAAGACTGGCCCGCCGAAGATCAGGTCTACATCACCGGCCAGCCGGTCGCGCAGGACACCTTCGGCATCGAAATGCTCGTCCAAATGGCCAGCTCCGCACCGCTGGCCGGACTGGCCATCTTCCTGCTACTGCTCTTGTTCTTCCGGCGCGTCTCGCTGATCATCGCGCCGATGCTCGTCGCCGTCATCAGCGTCATCTGCACCATGGGTCTGCTGATCGGGCGCGGCTACCCCGTCCACATCATGAGCTCGATGATCGCGATCTTCCTCATGCCGATCGCTGTCGCCGACTCCGTACATATCCTGAGCGAATTTTTCGATGCCTATCACCGCTTCCACGATAAAGCCAAAACCATCCGGCACGTCATCGGACATCTCTTTAAGCCGATGCTCTACACCAGCCTCACCACCATCGCGGGCTTCGCCTCGCTCGGCACCACACCGATCCCGCCGGTCAAAGTCTTCGGCCTGCACGTCGCCTTCGGGGTGGCGCTGGCGTGGGTACTCACCATGACCTTTGTGCCCGCCTATATCATGATCTTCGTCTCTGAAAAAACGCTGAAAAAATCCGCACCGGAAAAGAGGAAAGAAAAACGCACCGGCCTCGACGGCGCACTCGAAAAGCTCGGCGCATTCTCGTACCGGTATTGGAAACTGATCCTCATCGTCACCTCAATCATCATCGCGGTTTCAGCCTATGGCGTCTCGCTGATTCAGGTGAACGACAACCCGGTCAAATGGTTCACCAAGAGTCACCGGATCCGCGTCGCCGACCGGGTCCTCAACAGCCACTTTGGCGGAACCTACACCGCCTACCTCACCCTCACGCCGGAAACCGTCAGCGGCTGTACCTGCGTTGAAGCACTCGATAAAATGAGCGCCGCGGCCCGAGCCCGCTTTGCCGACAAACTGCCAAAGCAGACTGCGCAGCTGATTGCCCTGTTCGATGCGCAGCGCGAAAAATACAAATTCCTCTCCACCTGCAACCCCGACGAGTGCTTCGTCCACCTCATCAACGAAGCCAAAAAACTCGATGAACAAACCACCGCGCCGTGGCGCGCACTCAGCGACGAGATCAACTATCTGGAACCGTCTGCTCTCGCATCCGTTTCCACATTTTTACAAACATTGGAAAAAACGGTGAGCAACAATCCGACGGCGTTCCAGACATTGGAAAATAAAATGGGTGAAGGCTCAGCCTTCTTCCAAGGATTGGAAAATTTATCCGGCGAAGAGCTGCGCGAAAAAGCGTTGGAGAAGACCGATCAATACACCGCGCTCTCCTTNNTCACCGCCCCGCCCTTCAAACGTCCCGAAATGCTGCGCTGGATCGCAACCTTGCAGAACCGGCTGATTGACTTTCCAAAGGTTGCCGGCCACTTGCGAACGCAAGTGAGCGACGTGGGAAAAACCAGTTCCGCCGTCGATGCGCTCAAGAAAGCCTCGTACGAACTGCAATATATCGACCCGGCGCAGGCTCCCGAAAATCAGCGCGCCGCCGTCATTGAACGCAATCAGAAAAACTACAGCGTGCCCGACAGCGCCGCCGCCTGCGGACAGGTTTTCCTGCAGCTCGAAGGAATGAAGAAAAAAGACGCTCTCTTCCACCTCGTCACACGCGACTACCGCGAAGCCAACATCTGGGTACAGCTCAGGAGCGGCGATAACAAAGACATGGAAGCCGTCGTCGCCGACGTCAACCAATTCGTGAAAAACAACCCGCCGCCGGAACCGTTGAAACTGGAGTGGGCCGGGCTGACCTATCTCAATGTCGTCTGGCAGCAGAAAATGGTCACCGGCATGCTTTACGGCTCGTTGCTCAGCAGCTTCATCATCGTTTTCATCATGATGGCCGTGCTGTTCCGCTCCCTGCTTTACGGAATCCTTGCCATGATTCCGCTCAGCGTAACCATCCTCTTCATCTACGGACTGATCGGACTCATCGGAAAAGATTACGACATGCCGGTCGCCGTGCTCTCGTCGCTCACACTCGGGCTCAGCGTGGACTTCGCCATCCACTTCCTCGAACGTGCCCGCGAGTTGCAACGTCAGCTTGGAAGCTGGTCGGAAGCGGCCAAAGAAATGTTCAAAGAACCGGCCATGGCCATCAGCCGCAACGCCATCACCATTTCCGTCGGCTTCACACCGCTTCTCTTTGCGCCGCTGGTTCCGTACAAAACCGTCGGCGTTTTCCTCGCCGTCATCATGATCGTCTCGTGGATCGCCACCTTGTTTATATTGGCGGCATTAGTCACCGCGCTTCAAAAATGGTTGTTTAAAAAAACAGAAGAAGAACCACTAATTGACACTAATCAGCACTAGTCTGGATTAGTGAAAATCAGTGAATATTAGTGGTTAAAAATTGAAGGAGCAGACATGAAAAGATTCATCACAATCGGATTGTTACTGGCAGCAACAAACGGGTTTGCGTTCACGGTCGATGAGATTGTCGAAAAAGCCAACCAAGCGGCGTACTACGCCGGGGACGACGGATCGGCCGACGTGAAAATGGTGATCACCGAAGCAAACGGAGGAACGCGCACGCGTGAGTTTCGCATTCTGCGCAAAAACACCGGCGACGGAAACCAGAAGTTTTACGTCTATTTCAAAGCACCCGCCGATGTGAACCGGCAGGTATTCCTCGTCTGGAAAAATGCCGCGCAGGGCAAAAACGACCAACGCTGGCTCTTCCTGCCCGACCTCAATCTCGTCAAACCGATCGCCCCCGGAGACAAGCGCACCTCGTTCGTCGGCTCCGACTTCGTTTATGAAGATGTTTCGGGCCGCGCGCTGTGGGAAGACAAGCACGAGCTGACCGGCGAAACGGATACGCAGTACATCGTTAAAAACACGCCGGTCAATCCAGACTCGGTCGAATTCAGTTATTACAATGTCTGGATCGACAAAGACACCTTCCTTCCGCGCAAGGCGGAGTATTACAACAAAGAGGGAAAGCTTTATCGGGTTGTTGAAGCACTAAAGGTTGAAACCATTCAGGGCTTCCCGACCGTCATTGAATCGAAGGTCAGCGACCTCGACGATGGCAGCAACACCGTCAACACCTTCAGCAACGTGAAGTACAACATCGGCCTGAACGAACAGCTCTTCACCGAGCGGTTTCTTCGTCGGCCTCCGCGCGAAGCAACGAAGTAAGAGAATTAGCCACGAAAAACACAAAAAGGCACAAAAATGAAATCTGATCAGCAAATGCTCTCTAAGAGTATTAGATTGGCCTGCATATTCCTTTCTGTATTGGCATGTCTTGCTCTACTAGCCTCTTTATTTGAAACACCAAGACCATGGAAATTTCATATAAGTGGAAGCCTCTTCATGATTTTCTTTGGGTACTTGGGAATCACGGGGAAAACGCCCAAATGGTTGAAATAAATTTTTGTGCATTTTTGTGTTTTTTGTGGCTAAAAAATGATCCAGCCTCGGAGCAGCAGAATGAAAAAACTGATTTTAGCGGCAATCCTGATTTCAAGTTTCGAGTTTCAAGTTTCAAGTTTCGCTCAGGACATCCATGGCTTCGCCGATGCGCGCTACGGCCTGCGCACACAGAACGACCCGAACAAAGGTGATAAAACGCTGGAAGAGCTTCGGCTTCAGCTAAGCAGCGTCTGGTATCAGGATCTGTTCACCGCCACGGTGCGATCGGACTTTCTGTATGACGGCGTCGCCAACAATCAGAAGCGCGTCGATCTGGAAACCGGCGAAGGACCGGTCGATCTGCGCGAAGCGAATGTGCAGTTCACTCCGATTGACTGGATGGATGTGAAAGTCGGGCGGCAAATCCTGACGTGGGGAACCGGCGACCTGCTGTTCATCAACGATCTGTTTTCCAAGGATTGGAAATCGTTCTTCGCCGGGCGCGACGAGGAATATCTCAAAGCACCGTCCGATGCGCTCTTTATGAGCTTCTATCCCTCTTTCGCCAACATTGATGTCGCCTACATGCCGCGTTTCGACGCCGACCGTTATATCGACGGCGAACGCTTTTCCTACTGGGGCGGCGCGGCACTCACTGGTGCGGATCTGAAAACTGATAAGCCGGAAAACTGGTTCAGCGACGATGAAATCGCCGTGCGCGTTTACCGCACCTTTAAAGGTGTAGAAGTTGCCGCCTACGGCTATGACGGATTTTGGAAAACGCCGCAGGGTTTCAATCCCGTCAGTGGAAAAAACACCTTCCCGAAACTGTCGGTGTACGGCGCCAGCGCGCGCGGCGCGCTGGCGGGCGGCATCGCCCGGCTCGAAGGCGGCTACTACAATTCCCGCGATGACTGCGACGGAACTGATCCGTGGATTCCCAACAGCCAGGCCCGCCTGCTCGCCGGTTATGAACACGAGATCGTCAAAAACCTGACCGGCTCGGCACAATACTACATTGAGCACATGATGAATCATGACGCCTATCTGGCCTCAGTTGTTGGCCCGGCTGCAGACGAAAACCGCCACGTCGTCACGCTGCGCCTGACGCAGATGCTGATGAACCAAAACCTGATCCTCAGCCTTTTCACTTACTGGTCTCCGAGCGATCAGGACGGATACATCCGGCCGAAAGTTTCATACAAACTCACCGACAACTGGAAGGTCGAAATGAACGGCAATTTCTTTTTCGGTAAAAACGATCACACCTTTTTCGGACAGTTTGCAAACGACAGCAACGTCGCCCTTGCCGCACGTTACAGTTTTTAACCAGGAGGACGTATGAAAGTAGAAAACGGAGTACGTGTGTTCGCCGGAATCATGATTCTGATTTCGGTTTTGCTGGTTGCGCTGGTCAGTACGTGGTGGCTTCTGTTCACTGCCTTTATCGGCGTAAACCTGATTCAGTCCGCCTTCACCGGCTTCTGCCCGGCCATAAAAATCTTGAAATTATTCGGAATGAGTGATTAAAAGACGGGTTCGTGAATATTCAGAGGATTCATTCCGTTTTTTTCTCACCGACCGAAACAACCCGCATGGTGGTCCGGGCGGTTGCGCATGGAATTTTTCAGGACAAAGTTCAGGAACTCGATATCACACTGCCGGCAGATCCTCCGAACCATCCGTTTGCCGATCATAATGAACTGCTTGTGATCGGCGCTCCCGTTTATGCCGGACGCATTCCGGGGCTGGCACTTCGGCGGTTGAAAAATCTGCGAGGCAGTCAAACGCCGGTAGTTGCCATTACGGTTTACGGAAACCGGGCGTATGACGACGCGCTGCTTGAACTGTGCGATCACTGTAAAAATCAAGGGTTCAATGTGATCGGGGCCGGAGCGTTTATCGGCAAGCACTCGTTCTCTTCCCTCGATCACCCGATTGCACACGACCGGCCCGATGAAAAAGATATCCGCCTCGCGGAAACCTTCGGCGGGCAGATCCGGCATCTGCTTCAAACCATCGAATCCATCGACCAGTTAAAAAATCCGCAAGTTCCCGGTCGGCGGCCGTATAAACAAGAAATGAAACCCTCCGGCGCGGCAGGCAAAACCGATCCGAAATTATGCCTCCACTGCGGGCAATGCATATTGCATTGTCCGGCGCAGACCATTCACATGAGCGGCGGAAATCCGGTCACCGATCCGGACAACTGCATCTGGTGCGCCGCCTGCGTGCAACATTGCCCAACCGGTGCGCGCAAGATCACCCAGCCGAAAATCAACGAAATCGCCGAACGGCTTCATGAAACCTGCCGGACGCGCCGGGAACCGGAATGGTTTCTAGCCGCGGAATGATTCGTTTTCCAAGGGTTGAAAAAAATGTAGACACGGCGCCTCTCGCATCCCGATCCCGGGGGGCGGGGAAGATACTGAGTACGCCGGTCTACAAAACAAATCAGGGTTTAGCTGAGGTTTTCGATTTTTTCAACTCTTCTTTGGCCTTCACCAATTTATCGCGGGTCATCATTAAATTTTCGGCGGTGTAGTCGCTGACTACATATGTCCATTTGGAAAGTTTGGCGTTCAGCTTATCCGCTTTGACCGCATTGGCTGCCGTTGTATTATTGAATGCATTCAGCTCTTTGCTGTAGGCCTCCTTCTTGGCCTTATCCGTCTTATCGGCAGGCTCTGCGGGCGGCGCCGGACGAGTATAATTTGCGGCCAGCCGCACATAACGTCCTTTGTCCGTTTTCGAGCCCAGTTTCACGGTATAAGTGAATCCGTCTTTGGTCTGCGCAACATAGGTAGACGGCTTGTCAAAGCCCAGCTCTGCGTCGGTTTTTGCCGGATCGGCAACCGTGGTACAGCTAAAATACTGCAACGCCGAGCGTAGTTTATTTGCTTCCGGTTTCTGAAGCTCTTCGGTGGTTTTATTCAGATCCGTCAGCGTCCAGTCGGCTCCGTCCATCTTCAGCGCCACGTCGCCCTCTTTCACCGATACAATATCGTCGGATGAAACTTTCAGCAGTTCTTTGCTGATCCAGTCCGCTGGTTTTTCTGAAAACGGACGAAAGTCGTAATCGACCAGATAGATGTTATCGCTGCCGGTATTACGAACGAAAAACTGGTCAGCCCAGCCGGCGGATTCCGAGGCTTTGCGGCGCGCACCAACGGTCACAACCGCGGCAGATTTCCCATCACCGGTTTTCAAGGTAATCGTCTTCGCCGTGTCATCCAGACCGAATTCCGATGCGGCAACGTTGCCCGCGCGAACCGAATTGCCGGTTTTCACATCGGCCATTTTGCGCAGGGCACCGGCCAGCCGGTCAAAATCTGCCGGATAACCGTAGAGCGATTCAACAACCCATTGTCCATTTTTTTTGACGAGCGCAACGTGATTCGAACTCTGCGTAACATCCATCTGAGTGATTTCGTTGAGATCTAAGCCCTGAAGCAGGGTGGTATTCCCGGCGGACGGCGGACGGATTCGCGCCTCCTGCCCTTTCCGTTGCCAGACTGCGGCAGCGGCCAGCAACACGAGGATAACGGTCATTCCAATCAGTTTTTTCATAGTCATCTGCAATCCTTTCTTCTGATCAGCGCGTTTTTTTGATCCACAATCCGCGCAGTATCCCGAACAAGGCAACCAGCAGCGGAACCGCCGCGATGTTTAAAACTTTCAGATGCATGCGCAGCCGCTCAATGTCGCTGCGCAGGTTTTTGCGGACTTCCTTCAGAGCCTTCTGCGTCTGGAAGACCTCTTCACGGAATTTTTTAATTTCTGTCGCCTGCTCCAGTGTCATGATCTGCTGCTGACCGTCCGGCTTCGTTTGTTGCAGGGCCTGAATACGGGACTGTGCCGCCTGAAGTTTCTGATTCAGCCGGTCCTCTTCCGCCTGCCATTTAATCTGCGCCTGTTTTTCCAGATCCGCCACCCGGTCAAACGGACGGTCGAACGAGCCGCGGCTGCGCAGGCCGATCAGCGCCTCGCTGCCGCTGAGCTGTTCCGCCAGATTCAGCGCAAAGGCGAGGTTATCGTTACGCGGCTGCTGAATCTGCTGCCCGAAAACGTTCATGCTCCGCAAGGCAAACCGGTCCGCCAGCAGATCCACATCGGCGACGAGAACGACGACGCCCGGTTTCGCGCTCTCTTTCAACCCCTGCTTGGCCGAAACCGTTTGATTGGTTCCTTCAACTGGCTGACCGTCCGGAAAGGCCGTTTTGAAATGTCCCTGAAGCCGGACGGCCAGCGGAAGAGTTTCTTTGGCATCCGGAATTTTAATTTCTCCGCCCTGCGCGGCATAGGTGTCCGTCAGAAAACCATCGGCTTCGGTGTGCAGTAACACGGTTTCCTTCAGGCCTTCAGCGGGCTTGCCTTCGAACGCGCCGGCAAATGGAAGCATTACATCGCCGAGCGACGAAGTGGCAATTTCGTCGTGATTGATATTCGCCGGATGCAGCGAAAGAAATGCGGCATTGCGCTCTGCACGGCCCCCGCCTGCATTCAGCATCGTGGCGGCGGACTCATCGGCGGCCAGCTTCCCGGTCTGCATTTCCAGCCCCCAGGCTTTGGTCAGTTTATTGAGGTCGGAACTTTGCTTCGGCGGCGGCATACCGTACTGCTGCATCTGCGGTGAAACACTACTTTGCGCCGAAATGCACATCGGATCGACAAATGCCAGCAGGCGGCCGCCACGCAGAACAAACTGATCGAGCGCATACAGGGCGCCGTCGCTGATCCCCGCCGGATGGATGACCACCAGCGTGTCAATATCGTCCGGTATGGATTTTGTATCCATNNTTTCAATTCTGAAACCGCCGCCCAACTCTGCTGCTGACCGCCGCCCATATAGGGGTTGCCGCCGCCACCCTCCACCGGCAGCGCACTCATCAAACCCACTTTGGCTGTTTTTTCGCGGCTGACTTCACTGATCATGCGGGTCAGCATATATTCAAGCTGCGGATCGGAATCCGGCGAGAGCATGGGAATGGCCGACTCGCGGTTTCCGGAAACAGCGACGATGCCGAAATAGAGATCGCCGCCCGCGCCGAACATATCGAGCGCCTGCCCGCGCAGACCATAACGCTGCGCCCATTCTTCTGCATCGGAATCCGGTTTCGGATCAAACTCTTCCACCGCCAGATGCCCGCCGGCGCGCGATTGATATTCCGCCAGCAGATCGCGAACGCGACCCGCAAAGTTTTTCAGCGGAACCGGTAGCCGATCGTTGCTTTTAGAAAAATAGAATTTCAGAGTCACGTCGCGATCCAGGCCTTTGAGAAGACCTTTGGTTCCATCCGACAGTGTGTAGAGCTTGTCCTGTGTTACGTCTTTGCGCAGCCGTACCGGGCTGAGCACCGCGTTGAACGCAATCAGGATGCCCAGTAGAATCAGAACTCCGGCCGCGCCGCCGGCAATTTTTAAATTGGTTTTTTTCATGATCAAATCTGCCCTTATCTTCCAACTTTGTTTTTCAGAACCACTTGTGTGGAAAACAGCATGAACACGATGACAGACGCGAAGTAGGTCAGATCGCGCAGATCAATCACGCCGCGCTGCAGGGCTTCGAAGTGCGGCATAAAACTGAAGGAGGCCACGCCGTCGACCAGCCAGCCGGGCGCGTGCTGCGCCAGCAGATCGGTGACCGGCGGGTAACCCGCCAGAATCAGGAAGAGGCCGATGACGACGGCGAGAATAAAGCTGATCACCTGATTGCGCGTCAGCGCCGAGGTAAACATACCGGCCGCAACATAGGCCCCGGCCAGCAGTGCGCTTCCCAGATATCCGGAGGCGACCATGCCCAGATCGGGCGAGCCGAGATAGACGGCGGTGAGCACCACCGGAAAGGTGAGAATCAATGCCAGAATCATAAACAGCCAGGCGGCGATAAATTTACCGAGCAGCGCCTGCAGCGGCGTGACGGATACGGTGAAGAGCAGCTCGATCGTTCCCGAGCGGCGTTCTTCCGCCCAGAGGCGCATGGCCACCGCCGGCACCAGAATCATGTAAAGCCACGGATGCCACTGGAAGAATCCGGTCAGATCCGCCTGCCCCGTTTCAAAAAAGCGGGCGATGGAAAAGGTGAAGAATCCGGAGAGCATCAGAAAGATGATGATGAAAACGTAGGCGACCGGCGAATCGAAATAGGCGCGCCATTCGCGCTTGGCGACCGCCGTGATGTGATGAAGATTTTCGTTCATTATTCAGCCTCCCGGATATCTTCAGTGGTGGTGATACGGCGGAACACATCGTCGAGCCGCCCTTCGTCAACTTTCAGGTCGAACAGCTTCCAGCGTTTTTCGCGCGCCGTTTCGAGTACATCGGCGGCGATCGGTTTTCCAAGCTTTGGAAGAAGAAAGAGTCGACTGCGGTTGCCGTCGGTGGAGAGCGTCTGAATTTTTCCAATGTTTGGAAACGTTTCAAGAATCGCTGGAATGCCTTCACCTTCTACGTCGAGCGTAACGGCGTTGTAGCGGGTGCTGCGCGTTTTCAGCACGGAGGGCTGATCGTCGGCAACCACTTTGCCGGCGCTGATGATGATGGCGCGGGTGCAGATGGCTTCGACCTCTTCGAGGACGTGCGTGGAGAGCATGATGACTTTCTCTTTGGACATTTCGCGGATCATGTCGCGCACGACCTGCTTCTGGTTCGGGTCGAGTCCTTCGGTCGGTTCATCGAGCAGCAGAATGTCGGGATCATGCAGCAGCGTCTGCGCAAAGCAGGTACGCTGGCGGTAGCCTTTCGAAAGAGTATCAATGGACTGGTTGCGAACCGGTTGAAGGAAACAGCGCTCAATCACTTCGTCGACGCGGCGCTGCCGTTCGGCCCCGCTGAATCCGCGCACTTCGGCGAGAAAGCGCAGAAAGCCCGATACTGTCATATCTTCGTAGAGCGGCGTGGTTTCCGGCATGTAGCCGATGTGCTTCTGTGCCGCGACCGGGTCGGCGGCGACATCAATTCCCTTCACCCAGACCGTGCCGGCATCCGGCACCAGAAATCCGGCGACCATCCGGATGGTCGTGGTCTTTCCGGCGCCGTTCGGCCCGAGGATTCCAACCACCGCGCCTTTTTGCGCTTCGAACGATACATCGTCAACGGCGCGCCGGTATCCGAAATTTTTTATCAAACCGCTCGCATTGATCATTCAGTTCCTCCCTAGTTTTTCTGTGAATTCCTTCTCGGTGCGTTAAGCCGCAAATTGAGGAATCAACAGGTCGTGATGACGCCGCTGCTTCCGTGCGCGTTTTTTAATCAGCTGTCGCTTGATATCGTCAAACGCGGCGCTGACCGCACCGTAGAGAAATTCCCGCGTTCCACTCGTTTCAGAGATATGCGCGGCATAAAGACGGTCGCCGGTAATACTGAGCCGTACGGAGATGTCGTACACTCCGTTCTGACCGTGGCGGCTTTCATCAATCACCACTTCACAGCGGGAGCAGGACGCAAAACGTTCTAAATGCTGCATGACCAGCTGACGCATGGTGCTTAGCCGGGGCATATGTCGGAACTGGATTTGGCAAGCGGGTTCTGTCCGTTTCATAAAATAGGTTCCTTTCCGGAGTTCGGGGTTTGAGTTATACGGTTCTGTTCTTACGCGATTCTTTCACCAACATTACAGCACTGTAATCTTTCCGCGGGAACCGGCCGGACCTGCCGCCGGCCCGGCCGGATCTGTTCATTTGACTTCAACTTTCTGCGGAGCCTGATCGGCATGCTCCTTCGGCAACGTGATCTTCAGGACGCCGTCTTTGTAGTCCGCCGTGACTTTCGAGGCGTCCACCGGCTTGGCGAGCATGAGCGCGCGACTCATGAAGCCACTGGAGCGTTCCTGCATCAGTACCTTTCCGCCTTCTTTTTTGGTGGATTCCTGTTTACGTTCGGCTTTAACCGTCAGGACATTGTCCTTCACCTCCACGCTGATTCCGGATTTATCCATGCCGGGCAGATCCATCGTCACATGGTAGGCATCGGCCTTTTCGCTCAGATCCATATTCGGTTGCGCGAACTGCCCGTCCCAGACCTCACCCCCCTGCGGCATCACGCTGAATGCCGCAAAGGACCGACCGAGAAAACGGTTCATGTCGCGCTGCATCTGGATCATTTCACGCACCGGATCCATAGTGTCCGGGGTCTGCTGCGCTGCCGGAGCCGGCTTGACCGCCGGAGCCGGTTGAGTGGATGACCCGGTTTTGACCTCAATCTTTCCATTGTCTTTGCCGGCCCACGCCGCTCCTGCGGTTAGAATCACTGCCGCGATGATTGCGCCGGCTGCAACACCGGCCGTTTGGGGATTTCTGATTACACTCGCTCGTTTCACTGTACACCTCCGTTGGTTAGATTGTTTTGAACTCTGCATTTCGTTTCCCTTTTCGATGTCGTCTTCTTCCATCGGCATCCCTCCTTTCATTGTCTGCTGTAAATAGACAGTATCGATCTTGCGTCACTCTTTCCCCGGTATTACAAAGCAGTAATGCTTCCTGACATTGACAAAACCGCATGTCAGGTTTAGTTCTCACTCCGAGCAACAAGCAGGAGAACAGGGCTATGCGAATCCTTATTATTGAAGACGACCGGAAAATTTCATCGTTTCTGGAAAAAGGTTTCCGGGAAGCCGGATACGCGGTAGACGTCGCCGGAGACGGGGAAGAAGGACTCGCCCTCGCCCGACAGGATTTCTACGATGCCATCGTCGCCGATCTCATGCTTCCGAAACTCGACGGCCTGGAAATGATCGGCCGGCTGCGCGCCGAAAAGGTTAATACGCCGGTGCTGATTCTCAGTGCACGGCGCACTGTCGATGACCGCATCAAGGGTCTTCAGGCTGGCGGCGACGACTACATGGTTAAGCCATTTTCGTTTTCTGAACTGCTGGTGCGCGTTCAGACCCTGCTCCGCCGCGCCAGCCGCACGCCGGAGCCAATGCTCCTCCGCGTCGAAGGCCTCACCCTGGACATCGCCCGTCGCACCGTCGAACGCGAAGGACAGACCATCGAGCTCCAGCCGAAAGAATTCGCTCTCCTCGAATACCTGATGCGCAACGCAGGGCGGGTCGTCACTAAAACGTCCATTCTCGAGCACGTCTACGACTACAGCTTCGATCCGCAAACCAACGTCGTCGACGTCCTCGTCTGCCGACTTCGCAATCATGTTGACAACGAGTTTGAAGAAAAGCTGATTCACACTGTCCGCGGAGCCGGCTATGTCCTTAAGAAAAAATAAACCGGTACGGATGACGTTCAGCCTGCGGCTGGCCGTCATCTATACGATCGCCCTGTGCGTCTCGCTCGCCGCACTCTTTGCTGTCACCTATCAACTCGTCCGGGTTGTCGTCGAAAACCGCGACCATGACGTCATCACTGCCGAAACCTCGCAGTTCAAATCTCTTTTTGAACGGGGAGGTGTTCAGGCCATCTCTACCTACTTCAGCCAGCAGATCACCGCCTCTCCCGAACAGGCCTTCGTACGTATCATCGACCAGAACAATCAGGTCCGCTTCATCACCGTCTCGCACCAGTTATGGAACCTGCTCGATAAAAAAACCGGCCACCCGCTGGCCGATCAATCGAGTTGGAACGAACTGTTCCGTGAAGAAACCAGTGGAAGCTGGATCGTCGGCACCACGCCGCTTGCGCCGGGCCTCTATCTTCAGGTCGGCCGCAACAATACCGAAAGCCGGCTCGTTCTCGCCAACNNCCGTCATCTTCAGCCTGCTCATCGGCTGGCTCGTCACCCGCAGCGCACTCAAACCGCTTCATGCACTCATCGACACCGTCCGGCATATTCTGGCCACCGGCGACCTGCAGCGCCGCGTACCCGCCGGAGCCCGGCGCGGCGAGCTCGTCGAGCTCACCTCCATGTTCAATCGCATGCTCGACCAGAATGAAAAACTTATTCGTAGTTCGCGGGAAACTCTCGACAACGTCGCGCATGACCTCCGTACGCCGATGACCCATCTTCGCAACTCTGCCGAACACGCACTGCAACTGCCCGAAACCGATCCGGCCGCGCTGCAAAACTCACTGGCCGACTGCGTTGAAGAATCCGAGCAGATTCTGCAAATGCTCAACGTCCTTATGGATCTCGCTGAAGCCAACACCGGCGGCATGCGCCTCAACCGCGAAGAAACCAATCTGTACGAACTGGCCGACGAAGTCATCGAGCTCTACGCCCTCGTCGCCGAAGAACGCGGCATCACATTGAAAAACGAAGTCCCCGTCTGGTGCACCGTCAGTGTTGACCGTCTGCGCCTGCGCCAGTGCGTCGCAAACCTCCTCGACAACGCGCTCAAATACAGCCCCGATAGAAGTAGCGTTACGCTCACCGGTTCATCCGAAAACGAAACCGTTTCCCTTTCAGTTCAGGATCATGGACAGGGAATCGCTCAGGAAGACCTGCCGAAAATCTGGGATCGTCTCTACCGCGCCGAGCAGAGCCGCACCACGCCCGGCCTCGGACTCGGCCTCAGCCTCGTCCGCGCCATCATCGAAGCGCACGACGGAACCGTCAATGTTCAAAGCGAACCCGGCCACGGCTCCGTCTTCACCCTCCGCCTTCCTAGAAACTGATCGTATCGAAGGCTTCCAGCCTGCAATTATAAAACGGTGTTGCGGTAAGGTGTCAGGGTGCCTGCGATACATGGGAAATCACGAATCCATGATTTGTATCATGACGCAGGTCACCGATATTCCTGGTCATTACGTCATTGCCATCAATATCGGTAAAGAGTCATTGTCAACGACCACAAGACGCCCGTATGTTTGACGCGGTTTTCAAACTAACCATGCATGACGCATATTAAATGTTTGCCGAGGAGAAGAGTATGTGCAGAAAGATTGCCACTCTGGTGCTCATCGTTGGCGCAGGACACATCACCCTATCGGCAAACGCGGCTGAGCGTTTTGCCGTTGGCCCTGATGCGCCCTACAAAACCATATCATCTGCACTGACTGCGATGAAGGATGGGGATGTTTGTGTCATCAGCGCCGGTGTATATCGCGAGTGCATTGAGGTGCGACAGAATAACGTAACATTGCTCGGCCAAGGGCGGGTGGTGATCACCGGATGCGACGAGGCCGGCGAGATGCAGCCCTGCGAGATCAACGATAAGACCGCCCTGAAGCGAACGGTCGGCGGACCGGTGTATGACGTTTTCCTCGGCTCGCAGTACCTGATGCCGGCGCGTTATCCGGACAAGACGTCACCGATGACCTCGAATGAAGACTGGGAGGAAAGTTTCATTGATCCTGCGGGAAACATTGACTTCAGGGAGCATGCGCAGAAAAAGTTCCCGGAGCTGGCTGACGGATACTATGTCGGCCTGCACGGAAAGTTTGGGACAAAGCAGGACAAACTGTCGAGCTGGTACTCCATTTCGGCGCCGATCACAGGCATAGGAGAGAACAGGCGTATTCTCGTCAACCAGGAGGAAGCGTCCTCGGGCTTTCTGGGGCCTTTCGGCCAGGGCAAGGGACTCGGCTATATCATCGGGGCCAAAGCGGTACTCGATGCACTCGGCGAGTGGTATTCAGACGGAAAAGAGATCATTCTGATTCCGCCAGTGTCCGGGGAAGGCGGCTACGAACTGCGGACACGTCTTTATGGAGTGGTAGTTACGGGCAATGGCGTCCACCTGGAGAATCTCCGTTTTAAAGCGGCAGCGGGCAAAGTGGAGGGGAACAATGTCTCGCTGGTAAAGTGCACATTCGAATACATCTCTCCCTTCCGTCATAACCCGAATGACAACCCCAAAAACAAATTGGGACAGAGTTTGGTCTGCTGCTGGGGAGACCCGGCGAACGGAACGGCGGGCGTGTTCGTGAAGAGCGACGGATNNTGACCACGCCCGGGTTGAGAACTGCCTGTTCGAGGATATGGATTGGATAGCCAGGCGCTGTGCAGGGCTCTTTTCGTGGGGAAACGATAATGTGGTCCGGTACTGTACTTTCCGAAATCTTGGAGGTGCGGCTATTGAGGGCGGCAATGCCAATTGGATAGGGCAGTATGCGAAGAGAAATATCTGGGAATACAACTACATCGAGAATGTGTGCCAGCTTATCGTAGATCAGGGTTTCTTCTATGTTAACCAGCAGTTTGGTTCGAATCCCGAGGCCAATTCCATCTGGCGCTACAACGTCGGGAAAGGATCCCGGGGGCCCATCAAAGGCGACTGGGCGCAAGTGGCCGTCGGCTACTATATTGATAACTCCTCCTCGGGGTACCGAGTGCATAACAACATCGCCATTGAGGCAGACGACGCCATCCGCTACAACGACAGCCGCGACGGTCCTGAGGCAGGCAAGGATATTTGGTTTTATAACAACACGTTCTATAAGTGCGATGCGATCGGAATCGGCGGTGCTTGGAAAATAGGAAAAGGTCAGTTGGATGCCAAAGTGATGTTAGTCAACAACCTTGCGATCCCTGAGGGAAGCCTGGATTTCTCCGAATGGGCGAACCCGCTGAAATGGTGCAACAATCTCCAGTCCCTGCCTGTATCGGNNAAGCACGACGGCGTTTCCGTCCTGGATCAAGAGATCCCGTATATCGGTGCCGTAGATCCACAGAAAGGAATGTGGCATTATGGGGCTGACGAGTCAAAGCTGCCTGAGCCCTGATAATTGGAACCGAACAAATCGAATGCACGCGACAGACTCTCGAAGTTCATTTTCCCGGACATCCTCTTTTTATAAATTCGTGCTGTTTCGTATTATAGCCGTTTTGCTGCCCCACATTCGCGGAGCTCAGCTCGACTTTATCTCGGTTCACAGTTAAAGTCTCCCACCGCATGAATTCCCCAACCCTTCCTATTTATGAACTGCGCGACGAACTGGTCGCGGCGCTGAAGACAGACAGCCGTCTGATCATCGAAGCGCCGACCGGCTCCGGAAAATCGACGCAGGTTCCGCAAATGCTTCTCGACTCCGGACTGTGCCAAAACGACATCGTCGTTCTCCAACCAAGGCGTCTGGCGGCCCGCCTGCTCGCCAAACGTGTCGCGCACGAGCGCAGCGTCGAACTAGGCGGCGAAGTCGGCTATCAGGTGCGCTTTGAGAACTGCATCTCGAGCAAAACCCGCATCCGCTACGTCACTGAAGGAATTCTCCTCCGCCAGATTCTGAGCGACCCGGAACTGCAAGCCGTTTCCGCCATAATCTTCGACGAATTTCACGAACGCCATCTTTACGGCGACATCACCCTCGCCCGCGCGCTCCATCTGCAAAAAACGCGGCCTGACCTCAAAATCATCGTCATGTCCGCCACGCTAGACGCCGCGCCGCTTCGTGACTACCTCGCACCCTGCCGCGAGCTGAAGAGTGATGGCCGCATGTTCCCGGTCGAAATCTCCTACGCCGCCAAAAAAATCAATTTCGACCGCCATCCCGTTTGGGA
Organism: Verrucomicrobia bacterium UBA5540; assembly: GCA_002423675.1. Lineage (GTDB taxonomy): Bacteria > Verrucomicrobiota > Kiritimatiellia > Kiritimatiellales > Tichowtungiaceae > Tichowtungia. Next base: position 18,755 of record DINM01000152.1, on the reverse strand, counting down.
AGCGGCGGCCGACGCGTTTGAAAGCGCCATCCGCTCCGGCGCAGAAGGCGATGTGCTGATCTTTATGCCCGGCGCATATGAAATCTCGCGCACCGTCGAAGCCGTCCGCTCCAAATCGTGCGCCAAAGAGTTTGCCGTTCTGCCGCTGCACGGCGAACTGCCGCCGCGCGAGCAGGACGCCGCCGTCGGCGACTGCCCGCAGCNNACCAACGTGGCTGAAACGTCGATCACCATCGACGGCATTCGTGTCGTGATCGACAGCGGCCTCGCCCGCATTGCGCGCTACGACCCGAACCGCGGCATCGATACGCTGATGATTGAGCGGATCAGCCGCGCTTCGGCCGATCAGCGTACCGGCCGCGCGGGCCGCACCGCGCCCGGCGTCTGCCATCGTCTCTGGACGCTTCAGGAGCAGACCACCCGCCGCGCGCAGGAACTGCCCGAAATTCTGCGGCACGATCTGTCGGAGGTAGTACTTACCCTAAAGGCTGGCGGAATCAATGTAAGCAGCGAGCCCTCATGCAATGAGTTCCAATGGTTGGAAAAACCCGATCCGGTTTCACTGGCGCGCACGCTCACCCTGCTCACCGATCTCGGCGCGATTGATCATCACGGCAAGCTGACAAAGACCGGCGCGCGCATGGTGCAGTTCCCGATGCATCCGCGCTACGCCCGCATGCTGCTGGCAGCGGATCAATATCACTGCGTCCGGCAGGCATGTTTGATCGCCGCGCTGACGCAGGGCAAAAGCATTCTGGAACGCCATAAAGGCAAAGCGGTGCGCGGTGAGCGCGACGACCTGCTCGGCGAAGAAGATGTCTCCGATTTTAAACGGCTGATGCGCGCATGGGTTTTTGCCGATAAAAACAACTACAACTTCGGCGCCTGCAAGCAGCTCGGCATTCATGCCGCCGCCGCGCGGCAGGTGAAGCCGCTCTACGAACGGTTTCTGCAGATCGCGGAACAGCAGGGACTGAAAATCAACCGCGCCGCACCGGAAGATGAATACCTGCAAAAGTGCATCCTGATTGCCTTTTCCGATCAGCTCGCCCGCCGCTGCGACAAAGGAACGCTTCGCTGCGAACTGGTACACGGACGCACCGCCGAGCTGGCACGCGAAAGCGTTGTGCGCGACGCCGAACTGCTGGTCGCCGCCGGAATCACCGAAATCGGCCAGACGCGCGGACAAACCGGCGTGCTGCTCAATCTCGCCACCGAAGTGCAATGGGAATGGCTCGAAGAATTATTTCCGGAAGATTTTATCGATGAGAGCGAAGCGAAATATGATGACTCAATCAAACGCGTCGTCGTCGAACACCGCACCCTGTTTCGCGACCTCGTGCTCGACCGCTCCATCACCCAAAACCCGGAGCCGGACGAAGCTGCCGCCGTCCTTGCCGCCGAAGTACTGAAAGGCAATCTCGACATTCCCGGCTGGGACGAAGGAATTGAAGAGTGGATTCTGCGGGTCAATCTGCTGGCGGAGTGGTGCCCCGACAAAGAGATTCCGAAAATTGATGAAGCGGCTCGCCGCACGATGCTGGAGGAACTCTGTCTCGGCGCAGTCTGCCGTAAAGATTTGCGCGAAGCGAATGTGAAGGCGGTTGTGCACGACTGGCTGACATGGAATCAACAGCAATGGATTGAAAAGGAAGTTCCCGACCGCTTTAAAATGCCGACCGGTCATCGCGCTCGCATTCGCTACGAAGCGGGCCATAAGCCGGTGCTTTCCGCCATGATTCAGGATTTCTTCGGCATGACCAAAACCCCGACTATTGCTTTCGGACGGATTCCACTCGTCGTCGAACTGCTCGCGCCGAATCGCAGGCCGGTTCAAATCACGGAAGATTTAGAATCCTTCTGGCGCACCGCCTATCCANNCCGCTATCCAAAACATAAATGGGAATAAGAAGCCGAGAAAAGATTGACCGCGAAAAACACAAGAAATCACAAAAACAGGATCAGCGCCTTTTGGTAGATTTTTGTGTTTTTTGTGGCAAAGAATTCCCAATCCTATGAATCCTGTTATCTTGTCTGAATGTTCGGCAATTCTCATACCTTATTCCGGCCGCCGGCGGAGGCGGACAGCCTGATCATCCGTGTGGCGGATGGATGTCCGTGGAACGGCTGCACGTTCTGCGGAATGTACAAGGGCATTCCGTATAAGTTCCAAGGGTTGGAAAAAACGGAACGGGATTTTTCCAATGCCTGGAAAAAATATCCGGCGGCAAGCCGCATTTTTCTGGCGGACGGCGATGTGATGCACCTGAGTTTCCAAACCTTGGAAACGATGCTGATTGCGCTGAATGAAAAATTCAGCCGCCTCGCACGCGTGAGTGTTTATGCCAACGGAAATTCGATTCTCGCCAAAACGGATGATGAACTTCGGCGGTTAAAGGAGCTGAAGCTGCATACGCTTTATATGGGACTGGAGAGCGGCGACAGCGAGACGCTGCGCGCGGTGAATAAACGCGAATCCGCCGAAGAGATGATTGAAGCCGGTCAGCGCGCACAGGCGGCGGGCTTGCGGATGTCGGTGATGGTGCTGATCGGTCTCGCGGGAAAAGAGCGTTCGCTTGAACACGCCCGGGCAACAGCAATAGTTCTGAACAAAATGCAGCCGCGCCTGCTATCGGCGCTGCGTTTGGTGACGACGCCCAACACACCGCTTTATAAAAACGGATTCAAGATGGTCACGGAATACGATGCGGTGGCGGAACTGCGCGAGATGATTCAAGGATTGGAACTGGAACAGACAGTTTTCCGCGCGGATCATTCGTCGAATATTGTTCCGCTGGAGGGGCGCTTCCCGAAAGATAAAGAACGGCTTCTCGCTCAGCTCGATGCTCTGCTTAATTCCGGACAGCTCGACCGGAATTCGCCCGGACGCCTTCCGTGGAGTTTGTAGAAACCTGAAACTTGAAATGTGACACCTGAAATACAATCGGTATAGTTCCGCGCATGAATATCAATGAATCCATGAAGAAGCAGCTCCTTGCATTTCAGCGCAATGAGATGACGGAACATCACATCTATCTCCGGCTGGCTGCGGCGACCGGAGATTCCGCCAACCGCGAGGTGCTTCTCCGCATCGCCGCCGACGAGCTGCGCCATTACAACCATTTAAAGAAGGCGACCGGGCAGGATGTTGCGCCGAACCGCTTCCGCGTCTGGAAATATGTGCTGACCGCCCGCCTGCTCGGCCTGACGTTCGCGATTAAGCTGATGGAGGCCGGCGAGGTTGGCGCGCAGGAAAGTTACGGCGAATACGAAAACGATTTCGAGCCGGCCGGGCTGATTGCCGCCGAGGAAAACGAGCACGAGCAGGAACTGATCGGCATGATTGACGAGGAGCGGCTGCGCTATACCGGCTCCGTTGTGCTGGGGCTCAACGATGCACTGGTAGAGCTGACCGGCGCGCTGGCCGGGTTCACGCTGGCGCTGCAGAACACCCGGCTGATTGCGATGACCGGTGCGATCACCGGCATCGCGGCAGCGCTTTCGATGGCGACGTCGGAATACCTTTCGACCAAGGCGGAGGATACGGATAAGCATGCGGGCAAGGCGTCGGTTTATACCGGAATCGCATATATCTTCACCGTGCTGGTACTGATTGCGCCCTATCTGATTTTCAAAAACTATTTCGTCTGTCTGGGCATCACGCTGGCGCTCGGCGTGGGAATCATCGCGTCGTTTAACTATTACATCGCCATTGCCAAGGATCTGGATTTCCGCAAACGGTTCCTTGAAATGACCGGCCTGAGCCTCGGCGTGGCCGCTGTCAGCTTCCTCGTCGGTTTCCTGCTTCGCCAGTTCACCAACATCGACATCTAAGTTTCCAACCCTTGCCGGCCGCTTGCGAGTACAAGCGAGCGACGCGGGAAAACACTGCCGCGCCATTGCCTTTGCGCCGGCTTCCGAGTAAATTCCCCGCCATGAAAACTCTTGGAATTATTCTTTCTGTCCTGCTGGCGATCCTTGTGCTGCTCGGCGTCGGCCTGCAGATGTTTCTAACGAAGGGGCTGACGACTGCGCTGAATCAGGGCGTCTTCCCCGCCGTCAAAGGCATGTACGGCCTCGACATGAGCATCACCAACGCCTCGGTCAATCTTTTCAAAGGTACGGCGGAACTCGACGGCTTCGCCGTCCGCAACCTCAAAGGCTATGAAGAACCGACTCTTCTCACGTTCGATCGGTGCCTGCTGAAAGTCGATATGCTCTCGCTGCTCAAGCGCGATCCGATCGTGATTGAAACGGCTGAGGCCAGAGGAGCGACACTGACCATCGAACGGAATCAGGCGGAGCTGTTTAACGTCAAAGAGCTGGCCGACGCGCTGAAGCCGGTCGAATCCCANNAGCAGCCCTCTCAGCCACAGCCCGCTGCCCCGCAACCGGCTCCGCAGCAACCCGCCGCCCCGGCGGAAAAACCGGCCAAGCCGATTCCGGTGCACATCCGCCGCATCGCTGTCGATACGCTGGTTAAATATGTCGATTCCGGCAGCAAGAAGGAATACGACCTGAAGCTCCGGCTGACCGGCAGCGACCTCTTTACGATTCCGGCAAAAGATCAGCCGAACAGCCTGCTCGTTCTGCGCGGATCGCTGGCGCACAAGCAGGATGCCTTCGCCACCGACCTGAACGCAATTGTTGAACCGCTCACCGACCCACAGAATCCAAGCTTCAATGCGACCGGCAGCGTTCTTGATATCGATGCCGGATTCCTCGGCGACCTGCTGAACAAAAACAACATGAAAAGCAGCTCGTTCTCGATCAAGCCGTCGATCACCTGCAAAGCCGGACAACTCCAGGGATCACGGATTGGTCTGGTGCTGAACAATCTCGATATCTACGGAACAGCCATTGGCGACACCACACTCAAACTTCCGCTCTACGGCACACTGCAACATCCCGTACTCGACCTCACCGGAGCGCTTCAATCTCTCTTCTCCGAACAGGGAGGAAAAATCGGTAAAGCCCTCCTTCAGCAGGAACTGGGTAAACAGCTTGGCACCGGCACCAACACAACCGCGAAGGGCATGCTGATGTCGGGCCTGACCAACAACGTCAAAGAAATTCAGGAAAGCCCTGCCCTGCAGCAACTGATTGAACAGGTTGCCCCGGGAACCCGGACAAACGCCGCGGCAACCAACCCATCCCTCGGCGAAGCGGTCGGAAACGTCCTGTCCGAACAGCTTGATAAAAATGTAAAAGACGAAGACGTCAAAGAATCACTCAAGAACCTCAGCAGAAGCCTGTTTGGAAAATAAAAAACCACTAATCTTCACTGATCCTCACTAATGACAACACTTCAGAAACCAATTAGTGTTCATTAGTGTAAATTAGTGGTTCAGTTTCCAAACATTGGAAAAATTATGACAACAGCCATTCTTGTAGTTTTATCGTATCTGATCGGCTCCGTGCCGTTCGGACTGCTGATCGCGAAAACCAAAGGCCAAGACATCCGCAAGCTCGGCAGCGGCAACATCGGTGCCACCAACGTGCTGCGTTGCCTCGGCAAACCGCTCGGCATCACCTGCTTTGTCCTCGACGTCCTGAAAGGCTTTCTGCCCGCATTCGTTTTTCCAATGTTGGGAAAAACCGGTGCGGATTTTCCAAGCATTGGAATTCTCTTCGGCGCGGCGGCGATTCTCGGCCACAACTTTCCGATCTTCCTGAAATTCAAAGGCGGTAAAGGTGTCGCCACCAGCGCGGGCGTTTTGCTCGGCGTCGCGCCACTCGCCGTGGTGATCGGACTGCTCACCTGGGTCGTCGTCTTTAAAGTTTCAGGCTACGTCTCGCTCGGTTCCATCATCGCCGCGCTGGTCGTCGTTCTTGCCGGCTGGACCATCGGCTACGGCCCGGTCATCGCCACCGCCCTCACCCTGCTCGGCGCGCTCACCATCTGGCGCCACCGCTCCAACATTCAGCGCCTCCTGAACGGGACCGAAAGCCGGTTCCAGCGAAAACCCAAAAAGGCTTGAAGTAGATTTACCCACCACGAAATACACAAAACACACAAAATTTTTCAACGGCAACCCAAATATCTTTTTCGTGTATTTTGTGTATTTCGTGGTTAAAACTGTGTCCTCTTTTGAACGGAAAGAACTGAAACGATGAATTGTTTTGTAATTGGAAACGGCGGATGGGGAACGGCACTGGGAATGGTGCTGGCCGGAAACGGAAACGACGTCACCATCTGGGGCCCGTTCGAAGAAGAAATTCAGGCCATCCGCAACGCGGGCGAAAACATCGTTTATCTGCCGGGCGTAAAAATTCCGTCGGAAATTCAGTGGACATCGGAACCTTCCGGCGCAAAAGAGGCCGATTTGATCGTCGTCGTCGTTCCGTCGCGATTCGTCCGCCCCTCGCTCGAAACCTTTAAGCCGTTCCTGCGCGCCGACGCGCTCATCGTCAGCGCCACCAAAGGGCTCGACGAAAAAACCCATCAGTGTATGAGTCAGGTTGCTCATGATGTTCTCGGGCGCAACATCGCCATTCTCTCCGGCCCGTCCCACGCCGAAGAAGTCGCGCGCGGCGTCCCAACAGCCGTTACTGTCGCCGGAACGAACGCAAAAAAAATTCAACAGGCGTTTTTAGGCAAAACCTTCCGCGTCTACACCTCCGACGACGTCATCGGCGTGGAGCTCGGCGGAACGCTCAAAAATATTATCGCCGTCGCCGCCGGGATTCTCGACGGCATGGGGCTGGGCGATAACTCCAAAGCGGCGCTCATGACGCGCGGGCTCGCCGAAATCACCCGGCTCGGCACCGCGCTCGGCGCCAGTCCAGAAACCTTTTCCGGACTCAGCGGCATCGGCGANNCCCGCCACAGCCGCAACCGCGCCGTCGGCGAGCGGCTCGGTAAAGGCGAAAGCCTCAAAGAAATTATGGGCGGCATGAAACAGGTCGCCGAAGGAATATGGAACGCCAAGGCCGCGCGCGATCTCGCCAAAGAGCACAACATCGAAATGCCGATCACCGAAGAGGTCTGCGCCATCGTCGAGGACGGAAAAGATCCGCGCCAGGCCCTCAAAGACCTCATGAGCCGCGATCCCAAAGCGGAGTAGACTCAACCGCGAATGAACGCTAATCAACGCAAATGGACTCATGCGCCCGGAGTAGATGTAGGCCGGGTGTCCCCACCCGGCGAAATGTCCACCTGCGGATTCTGCGCGAACTGCGGAACGGTTCATTCGCTGGGCGCAGGGAACAGCCGGAAGTACGCGCTGGAACTGATGGATCAACTCGAATCGCATAAGCGCCTCGATTTTCTCTCAAGCTCCAATCATCACTCAGAACTCATCGATCATAAATTCTCCACGGACTACCTGTGGGGCAACGCGCGCGGACAAATGTTCGGCGTGCTGGAGTGCGAAGACGCCAACGGCAGCACCGTCGTGCTCAAAGCCTTCTCCTGTCAGTACGACGGCGAGTGGCTGATCGACGGCTGGGTTCCGCCGCTTCTCGATCCGCAACAGTTTTACGATCTGATCGCCGAGCCGGACCGGCAGATCAACATCCGCACCCGTGCGCTCAAGACGATGAATAAATCCGATCCCGAATACAAAAAGCTGTCCGACGAGCGCAAAGCGCTTTCTCAGCAGCTGATGAAAGAGATTCACGCGCTCTATCATCTGACCAACTTCCGCGGCGAAACCCGGGCGCTGACAGAAATTCTCTCCGGCAATATTCCGATGGGCGTCGGCGAATGCTGCGCCCCGAAACTGCTGAACCATGCCGCGCTCAACGGACTTAAACCGATCGGTCTGAGCGAGTTTTACTGGGGGAAAGAGAACAAATCCGGCACGCGCCGGCACAAAGAATTTTATCCGGCCTGCGTTGAAAAATGTCAGCCCATCCTCGGCTTCATGCTCTGCGGTTTAACTAACTTAACACCGCTACGCTCAAGAACGCCAAGACCACGAAGTTTTCGCCTCTAATCTTAGTGATCTTTGCGCCCTTCTGTTAGATTGTCCAATTATGCGCTGTCTTTTTATAGAAATGGTTTTCGAAGATCGGGAATTCGTGGTGGTGAACAAGCCTTCAGGACTGCTGGCAGTGCCGGGCAAGGGCGAAGAAAATCAGGATTGTGTGACCGCGCGAATCAAAAAAATGTTTCCGGATTGTCCGGATCATCCGGAAGTTCATCGTCTGGACATGGACACCTCCGGCCTGATGGTGCTGGCTCTGACCGTGGACGCGCAACGCGAGCTGTCGCGTCAGTTTCACGACCGCGAGACAGAGAAGCGTTATGTCGCCCTGCTTGACGGCGAATTGCAAGGCGATGAAGGAATGATCGAACTGCCCTTCCGTCTCGATGTCGATAACCGGCCGATGCAGATTTACGACCCGGTTCACGGCAAAACCGGTGTCACGCACTGGAAGAAGCTTGCGATCGAAAACGGCAAAACGCGCGTTGAGTTTTTTCCAATCACTGGAAGAACCCATCAATTGCGCGTGCACTCTGCATCCGAACACGGACTCGGAATTCCAATCGTTGGAGACCGCCTCTACGGAACCGGCACCGCGCCCGGACAGTTGAAACTGCATGCTTCCTATTTGAGCTTCACCCATCCAATCCTTGGAAAAAAAATGGAGTTCCGCTCCGAACCGCCTTTTTGATTCACCGCGAGCCGGCCAGCGGGAGACAGGCCGTGCTATTACGGGGCAAAGAATCAATAGCCACGAAAGCTTGCCACGCCAAAGGCGTGGAGCACAACAGGGCTCTGGGGGGTCAGAGGTTGGAGAAATTCATTCCAACGAATGAAAATTTATACCGCTGTAGGCGGTAACATTAAATCATAGGACTGACATCTTTTCCTTTTCCAACAATATAAGGTTAACCAGGGAAAACACGGAATACACAGAAATGAACCCCTACTCGCGAATATAAATGCGGGGAAATTCCCCGCAGGCCTCCCTCTTTACGAGCTCTTGAAGTTCCGGCAGACTGACCGCACTTTTAAGATCGTTAATTGCATAAGACGCGCGTGAAGCACCAAGACCATTGGACTGATGTGTTTGGTAGATGTAAAAAGCACGCAGATCAAAAGGAGAGCATAATGCATAAAATATTTTATCTGATGTTAATTAGCAATTCGTTGCTTTTATGCGGGTGCAAGACGACACAAGTTGAAACGGCACTTCTTCCTGCAGTTCCTGTATTAACCAACCATAAGTCAATCCAAGAAGATGCAAAGCATATCAAGCTACAAAACTTGGCTCATTCATCACGGATCAATGCACAAACAGAAAGAATCACAGCCACCATAAAGATGGCAGAGACACCGGATAAGGCTATTCCTGAAATTGAAGATGCGATCGCAGACATTCAGCGTTCGGCAGAAACATTACAGGAAGAAAACGGGAGATTGGATAATCTTGTTTCGGAGACCATTCGGGTCGAGAGCGAAATGGCACAGGTAAAAACATTTCTCTCTGAGTCTCAGAGGCTCGAAAAAGAAATTATCAAATTACGACAGGAAAATGAGGCATTATTGAGTAGCGCAACAAAGACGCACCAGCGGATTTGGATGGTGGCTTCTGGAGTTGGCGGAGTTATTCTAATCATTGGAATTGCCATGGTCGTGATGGGAATGCGGAAACTGGGAGCATCCATTATTATTACTGGATTCCTGATAACCTCGCTTTCATACTTCATGGCAAAATATGCATTCATCGTCGCAATTGTTGGTGGTGTTATTTTTGTTGGAATTTTCCTTTTTGTTTCCCGGCGATATTTTCTCAATCAACTGGCATTAAAGGATACAATCACAACAACAAATCTGTTGAAACAGGATTGCCCAAACTGGGATATTCGCAGGAATGAAATCAGTCAATTACAAGACCCAAAAAGCATTAAGATTATTGATGAAATACGAAAAAATATTGTCGAGAAATCACGCTAAATACGATTATTCCATATTCATTCAAAAAGATGCCGGTCTATAGGAAACGGGAAACGGGTCAGCCGATGAATTTTAGAATGCTTTTCCGCTAAATAAACAGAGGAGGGAGATCAAGAAAAGGTGTCAGTCCTATAAATTAATGATTTCCAATGTTTGGAAAAGCAAGGCGGCCGATCGGCCGCCTTTTAATTTTATCCGTGTGTTCCGTGGTTAAGGGTCAGCCTGCCTTCTGCTCGGCGTATTTGAACATGGCGTCGATGCAGCGCAGGGAGCCTTCGCGGACTTCGTCGGAGATTTCGATAATGTCTTCCGGTTCCGGATTGAGCAGAACACGGCGGATGTCTTCGAGGTTGTTCGATTTCATGTAGCGGCATTCGAGGCACGGACCGATGAAGGTTTTACCGGGCATCTCGACCTGCGCGCGACCGGCGAGTCCGCATTCGGTCAGCAGCAGATAGGCGCTGCCGGTTTCGTCTTTGCGCATGTAGTCCATTAACCCGGTCGTGCTGGCGACGACATCCGACTGTTCGATGATGTCGCGGCTGCATTCGGGATGGCTGAGAATTTTAATTTCGGGATATTTTTTTCGCAGACGACCGACGCGGTCGGCGTCGTATTCGGCGTGGACGTAGCAGTTGCCGTCGTAGAGCCGGATTTCTTTTTCGACACCGCGCCGCTTCATTTCGTCCTGCACGTTTTCGCCCATCAGTTTGTCGGGCAGAAAGAAGATTTTGTCGGACGGAATACGTTCGACGATGTTGTACACGTTGGAGCTGGTGACACAGACATCGCACTCGGCTTTAACTTCGGCCGAGGTGTTGATGTAGCAGACAAACGTAAAGCCGGGGTTTTCGTTTTTCAGACGGCGCACGTCGGCACCGGTGATGCAGTCGGCCAGCGAGCAGCCGCTGAGTCGGCTCGGGATGCGCACCTCTTTGGTTGGATTCAGCGCTTTGGCGGTTTCGGCCATAAACTTCACGGCAACGAAAATGATGACATCCGCATCGGTCGCTTTGGCATCTTTGCTGAGCTTGTAGGAATCGCCGGTAAAGTCGCCGACGCCGTAAATGACTTCGGGGTGCACATAAGAGTGCACCAGAATGACGGCGTTCTTTTCTTTCTTCAACCGGTTGATCTCGTCAACCAGCGGCGCCATCTGTTCACAGCGCTCTTTCGAGTACGGGCCGGATGTTCCGGATTCCACATTCTTCAGTTGTTCGTAAAGCCGTTCCGCCGTTGTCATAATTTTTCCTCCTAATACAAACACCCGTTTCACTCAAGACCGCCAAGCCCGCAAAGATTTTTTATCCTAATCGCTTTGCGCACTTTGCGGCCTTCTGTTTGTAATTTTTTATCAGCCTNNGTTGTACGGAAAGAAGCCGGTGTTGTGTCCGTCGGACCAGTCGACGGTGATGGCATAGTTGCCGATGGTGCCGACGCTCAGCGCATGAATATCGTCCGGAACCGACTTCGGATCGAGAATCGGCGCATGCGTCATTTCATCGACGCAGACGGCGCAGGAGCAGGCTTTACGCAGGTCGGCATTCGGCACGGAAACGGTTTCGCCATCGGGCCATTTCAGCGTGATGGCTGCGGCGTCAAACGAGACGTTCGGCGGAATATTTTTTTCCAGACTCTTTTTACCAAGCGCGCGAATCACCGCGTCGGTGGTTTCGTCGGCATATTCGGCAATCAGACTCTGTGTGATCGGCAACTCGGCCAGCGTTTCGAGCCCGAACATGTTTTCGAGGCTTTTCGCGCCCGCTTCGCCGAAGAGATAATGCTTCTTGCCGCAGTCGTCACAGGCGAACCACGCCATGTTCTCGACGACGCCGAGCACCGGCACGTTGACCTTATCGAACATCATGATGCCCTTGCGCACATCAGTCAGAGAAAGCTGATGCGGCGTGGAGACAATCACCGCACCGTCGATGCGGATCGATTGCGAGATGGTGAGCTGAATGTCGCCGGTGCCGGGCGGCAGNNAAGGCGAACGACATCAGCTTCAGTCCGGCGGCATCGACCGGAAGAATCCGTTCCTGCGCGTTACTGAACACGTCCGGCTTGTGCAGATTAAAGAGCGTCGGAATGGACGGGCCGTAAATATCGGCGTCGAGCAGGCCGGTCGGAATGCCGCGCGAATTCAGCGTGCGCGCCAGCAGCGCCGCGACGGTCGATTTGCCGACGCCGCCTTTGCAGGAGCTGACGGCGATAATGTTCTTCACCTTCGCCAGGCCGCTTTCCGCCTGCTCCGCATGCGGCGCGCGCTTGCGGGCGGTCATCGTGACGTCCACTTTTCCAACCATTGGAAGAGCGCCGACCAGCTCTTCGGCCTGTTTTTTAAATTCCGGGCTGAGCGGACAGGCAGGCGTTGTCAGTTCAATTTCAAACGACACCGTATCGCCGTCGATCTTCAGCTTCTGAACAAAACCGAGCGAAACGATATCCCGCTGAAAGTCGGGATCGATAATGTTGCTCAGCGCATCGAGAATCTGTTTTTCTGTCGTCATAAATTTTCTTCCGCCATCGTAAACGAGGCTTCCAGCCTCGTTCAGCAAAACAGCACACATCACCCAANNGGAAGCCTCGTCTACATTAAACTATTCCGTCGAGGCCGTTTCGCGGCCCGACACGGTGCTCTCCATAGCGCGCCACGCCAGTAAAGCGCATTTGACCCGTTCGGGGAATTTCCAAACTCCGGAAAATACATTGAGTTTGCCAAGCGGGTGCTCTTTGCCGGAAGCCAGATCGTGGAAATCATGGAACAGCCGGCGCGCTTCATCCAGCGTTTTTCCCTTCAGCTCCATCGTCATCATTGAGGCGGACGCTTTAGAGATCGCGCAACCGTGTCCGTCGAACGAGGCTTCCTGAATCACTCCGCTGTCATCGACATTCAGATACACCCAATAGTCGTCGCCGCACAGCGGATTGAGCCCGTGCGCGGCATGTGTGGCGTGTTCCATTTTCCCGAAGTTCCGCGGCGAACGGTTGTATTCCAAAATCGTCTGTTGATAGAGCTCGTCGGAAATGTTCATGCGCTCACTCCCGTTCGCAAATATCGAATATCGAACAAGGAATTATGAACTCCGAAGTTCAGGAGAACCTTCAAATTTCGATATTCGTTATTCATTATTCTGCGGTTTCCACGGTTCATAACATAATCTCCTGAACTTTATGGACGGCGGCGACCAGCCGGGCGACGACGTCACGCGTGTTATAAATCGAAAAGGCCGCGCGCGCCGTGGCGGGCAGGCCGAAGCGCGTCATCAGCGGCTGCGCGCAGTGATGCCCAGCGCGGATCGCCACGCCGCACGAGTCGAAGATCGAGCCGATGTCGTGCGGATGAATTTCATCCATCACGAACGAAATGACAGCGACCTTTTTTTCCGCCGTGCCGATGATTCGTACGCCGTCGATTTTTTCGAGCGCGCTGGTTGCCTCGCGCAGCAGCATCTGCTCGTGCTGCTGAATCCAGTCAAAGCCGATGGCATTGACATATTCGATGGCGCGGCCCAGCCCGATGGCGCCCGCGATATTGGGCGTTCCGGCTTCAAAGCGGTACGGCGGGCAGTTGTAGCAGATTTCCTCGAACGAAACGGAGAGGATCATATCGCCGCCGCCCATGAACGGCGGCATCTCTTCGAGCAGCTCGGCTTTNNTGCAGCGCCTCGGACTTGCCGTAGAGCACGCCGATGCCGGTCGGGCCGAACACTTTGTGACCGGAAAACGCGAGGAAGTCGCAGTCGAGCGCCCGCACGTCGATCGGCAGACACGGCACCGACTGCGCGGCGTCGATCAGCACGCGCGCGCCCTGAGCGTGCGTGGCATCAATGATTTCTTTGATCGGATTGATGGTGCCGAGCGCATTGGAAATATGGGTGACAGCAACCAGCTTCGTGCGCGGGCCGAGCAGTTTCTTAAACGCATCCATGTCGAGCTCGCCGCGATCGGTGACCGGAATGATTTTGAGGATCAGCCCTTTTTCTTCGCTGAGCATTTTCCACGGCACGATGTTGGAGTGATGCTCCATGTGCGACAGCAGAATTTCATCGCCCGCATGAAGCTGCGACCCGCCCCACGAGCGCGCGGCCAGATTGATCGCCGCGGTGGTGCCGGAGGTAAAAACGATTTCTTCGATCCGCGACGCGTTCAGAAAGCCGCGTACGATTTCGCGCGCCCCTTCGTAGGCGGCGGTTGCCTCGCGGCTGAGCGTGTGCACGCCGCGATGCACGTTGGCCGGCAGTTCGCGATAGACCCGTTCGACCGCTTCGATGACCTGGCGCGGCTTCAGCGCGGACGCCGCGCTGTCGAGATAAGCCAGCGGCTGTCCGTTTACCTTCCTTTTAAGGATTGGAAAATCGGAGCGAATCTCTTGAAGCCGGCAGCTCATGCTTCGGCCTCCGCTTCGTTGCGGTCAAAAAATTCCTCCGCCAAGCCGTGAAGCGTTTGACGCACGGTTTGATTTTTGACGAGATCGATCACTTCANNGCGAAGCCGCGCGCGAGCAGCGCCTCGGCCGCGAGGCGGTCGAGGCCGCGGGTCTGCAGATAGAAAATCTGCGATTCGTCGAGCCGCCCGATGGTGGCACCGTGCGAGCAGCGCACGTCGTCGTTGGCGATTTCGAGTTGCGGCTTGGTGTCGACTTTGGCGGTACGGCTGCGCAGCAGATTGCGGTTCATCTGCAATGCGTCGGTTCCTTTCGCGCCGGGATTGACGACGATGCGGCCGTTAAAAACGCCGCAGGCGTGTCCGCCGATAATGCCTTTATAGAGCTGGCGGCTGGCCGTGTTCGGTACGGCGTGTTCAATGGTGGTGTGATTATCCACATGTTCGCGGCCGCTGACGGCGTAGAGCCCGTTCAGATCCAGCTCCGCGCCTTCGCCGGCGAGAACGGCATGTACATCGTTGCGGGTGAGCGCGCCGCCGACGGTGGCGTCGAACAGATCCAACCGGCTGTTGGCCGCCTGCCGGGTTTGCAGGTGACAGAAATTCGCGCCGGAACCGGTGCGGATTTTGGTGAACGAGACCGACGCGTTTTCCGCGACGTTGATTTTCGCAATCCAGCTGAGGAGCGAGTTGTCGCCCTGCCGGTCGGAGCGGATCAGAAAGTTGACGCGGCTGCCGGCGCCGACATGAATGACCAGTGTCGGGCAGAGCAGGATGTTGGCTTTGGTCACCGGCAGGTCGATTTCGACCAGCTGATCGACCTCGGTTCCGGGCGGAACGGCGACTTCGATTCCGCCGTGCGAAAGAGCCACGCTCAGCAAGGCAAAGGGATGATTTTTTCCAACCTTTGGAAGCCGGGGCAGAACTCGCCACTGTACGGAGTCCGGCAGCAACAGTCCATAGGCCCCGGCGTGCGGGCGTTTGAACGGTCCGGCAACCGCTTTGGAAACGTCGGTATATTTCCACGCCTCGACTTTGCGGTGCGGAAAACCGAGCTCACGCAGCGCTTCGAACGCGGCGCGCTGCCCCGCCGGATCTTTCGATTCTTCGAGCGCTTCAGGAAGCAGCGCCTCGAACCGATCGAGAACCGGGTCAGCCTGCTTTGTTAAGGATCCAGTCATAACCCCTCTTTTCAATTTCAAGCGCAAGGTCGCTTCCGCCGGAGCGGACGAAGCGTCCGTCGGCCATGATGTGCACGTGGTCGGGCGTGAGATAGTCGAGCAGCCGCTGATAGTGCGTGATGAGCACGACGGCGTTGTCCGGCGAACGCAGTTTCGCCACGCCGTCGGCGACAGCTTTGAGCGCATCGATGTCGAGGCTGGAGTCGATTTCGTCGAGCAGGGCGAGCTTCGGTTCGAGCAGCGCCATCTGCAGAATTTCGTTGCGCTTCTTTTCGCCGCNNTTCGATAAAGTCGCGGCTCATACCGAGCAGTTCAATTTTTTCCTGCAGCAGCGCATCGAACTCCAGCGGGTCAAGCGGAACCGTTCCGCGGGCGCGGCGAACGGCATTGAAGGCCGAGCGCAGGAAGGTCCGGTTGGTGACGCCGGGGACGTCCACCGGATACTGAAAGCCGAGGAACAGTCCGGCACGGGCGCGTTCGAACGGTTCGAGCGCCAGCACGTCAACGGAGCTGCCGTTTTCGGTCAGGGTAATTTTCCCGCCGGTGACTTCATAGTCGGGGTGCCCGGCGATGACGCGTGAAAGCGTGCTCTTGCCGGAACCGTTCGGCCCCATGACGGCGTGCATTTCGCCGGGATTGATTTCCAGATCAATTCCTTTGAGGATTTCCGGACCATCGACGACCCGGGCTTTAAGTTGTTCAATCTTCAGCATGGCATCCACTTTCATATTTCATCATTCAGCGTTCATCATTCAACCTACGCTGTCCTCCAGTTTCATTTCGAGCAGCCGGACGGCTTCCACAGCAAACTCCATCGGGAGCGTTCGGAATACTTCCTGGCNNCGCGAGGTGGTGGCCTCGTGCTCAACCACGGCGGAGTCATTGGCAACTTCGATGTAGGGAAAGGTGTTCGCGAACGACTGATCCCCGACGAGCATGGAATCGCACTGTGAATAGTTGCGCGCGTTTTCAGCCGAAGCGGCGATGCGCACGAGGCCGCGGTAGCTGTTGGTTGAGCCTTCGCAGGAAATGCCTTTGGAAACGATCGTGCTGCGGGTGTTTTTCCCCATGTGGATCATTTTTGTGCCGGTGTCGGCCTGCATTTTGTTGTTGGTGAGCGCGACGGAATAAAATTCGCCGACCGAGTTGTCACCTTTGAGGATGACGCTCGGATATTTCCAGGTGATGGCCGCGCCGGCTTCGACCTGCGTCCACGAAATCCGGGAGTTTTCGCCTTCGCACAGGCCGCGCTTGACGACAAAGTTATAGATGCCGCCCTTCCCGTTTTTGTCGCCGGGATACCAGTTCTGNNTTGATGCGGAAATAGGTCGAAAGATCCACCGGACAGTGAACGCCCGGCGGAATGTAAACGAAGGAGCCGTCGGTGAAAACCGCCGAGTTGAGCGCGGCATAAAAGTTGTCTCTGTACGGCACGACGCTGCCCATGTATTTTTTGACCAGCTCCGGATATTTCCGAGCGGCTTCGGAAAACGAGCAGAAAATGATTCCGTATTCCGCCAGCATATTCTGATGGGTTGTGCGTACGGAAACGCTGTCGAAAACCGCATCGACCGCGACCCCGGCCAGCTGCTTCTGTTCGTCGAGTGGAATGCCGAGCCGTTCAAATGTGCGCAGCACATCCGGATCGACCTCGTCAAGACTCTCCAGTTTCGGCACATTCTTCGGGGCGGAGTAATAGCGGATGTTCTGAAAGTCGACCGGCGGATAATGCAGATGCGCCCAGGTCGGCTCTTTCTGCTCCAGCCACCAGCGGAAGGCCTTGAGGCGGAAATCGAGCAGGAACTCCGGCTCCTCTTTCTTGGCGGAAATCAGCCGGATGGTTTCTTCCGTCAGCCCCTTGGGAACGGTATCCGCCTCGACTTCGGTCTCAAACCCGTAGCGGTATTCCCGATCTTCCAGTGTTGTTTCAACATCTTTTTTTTTCATAGCTCTTCCTCGGCCTCACAGCGCCGGAAATATGTTCAGATGTGTAAATATGGGAGTGAACTGGTTGGATATCAAGACACAAAATAGGTTTTTTTAAAACTTATTTATAAAAACCGCTCAGTGTGCGGCTGAGCCATCGATCAGACTCATCAAACTGATGGTGGCGTAAAGCTCCCGCAGCCGGTCGTCGAGCACCTTCATCGGACCGGACACATTGCAGGTTTCCGCCAGTGGGCAGATAACCCCCTTTTTCAGGCAGTTCACTGTCGCCACACTGCCCAGCACCGATTCCATCAGATCCAGCAACGTAACTTCTGAGAGATCGCGAATCACCTGATAACCGCCATGAATCCCCTGAACGGAGCGTAATATACCGGTCCGCCCGAGACGCTGCATCGTCTTCGACATCACATCAAAAGGAACCTGGTGGCGGTCGCACAGCTCGCGGGCCGAAAACAGCTTGCCGGGGTTCGCCGACTGCATATCCGCCAGCGCCATCAGCGCGTATTCCACCTGTTTCGGCATGGTTCCCACGATCATACTCGTTCACTCCTTGGCGCCGGATCGTATCGAAATCCGGCCAAAGAACAAGCAAATAGGTTTTTATTTAACTTATATGTTTGACCGGCCCGTCAATATCCGACACGATTGCTTTCCATTAGACCAAACCAGAATGGAGTAAGAAATATGCAAATCACTGTCACCGAAACAGCCGTTAAGCAGCTGCTCGACAGCGGACTGGATCAGGATAACTTCCTGCGGCTCGGCGTTCAGCCGGGCGGATGCGCCGGAATATCGTATGCCGCGTTTATTGATGATGCCATCACCGGCAGCGATCAGGTTATTTTCGAACAATCGCCGTTACGCGTTGTCGCCAACACCGAATTTCTTGATCTGCTCGACGGACTGAGCATTGATTTTTCCGACGATCTGGTTCGCCCGGGCTTTATCCTGAAAAATCCCAAGGTCAAACAGTCGTGCGGATGCGGATCAAGCTTTAAAACCGAAGGCGCCGGCTGCAGCTCAGGAGGATGCGGATCATGANNGCGACAGCTTTAAATAAAAAGGCCAACGCCGCTTGAGTTCGGATTTCATACTTCATAATTCATATTTCGATACGAAGTATTCATATGCCCGCCTCCAACATCCGCCGCAAACGCCCGCCGCTTCCGGCCTGGTTTAAAAACAACCTGCCCGAAGCGGGTCAGGGAACCAAAACGCTGACCCGCACCACGACGGCCGTGGCGGGCAATGCGCTGCACACCGTCTGCGAAGAAGCCAAATGCCCGAACATCAGTTCCTGCTGGAGCCGCGGCACCGCCACCTTCATGAT
>DINM01000055.1:11945-12429 GCA_002423675.1 Verrucomicrobia bacterium UBA5540 | reverse complement strand
GTCGGGCGACGAAGCAGGCTCGGGTGGTACGCGACGGCAAGGAACAAGACGTTCCGTTGGAAGAGGTGCAGGAGGGCGACATCCTTCGCGTGCGTCCCGGCGAAAAGGTGCCCGTGGACGGAACGATCACAGAAGGGCGCAGCACGCTCGACGAGTCGATGCTGACCGGCGAGCCGGTTCCCGTGGATAAAAAGGAAGGCGACCCGGTGACGGGCGCGACGATTAACCAGACCGGTTCGTTCCTGATGAAGGCCACCAAGGTCGGGCGCGACACCGTACTCGCGCAGATCGTGCGTATGGTCGGGTCAGCCCAGCGCAGCCGTGCGCCGATTCAGCATCTGGCCGACCGCTTTGCCGCGGTTTTTGTTCCTGCGGTGATCGGTGTTTCTCTGCTGACGTTTGCCATCTGGGCCTGGGTCGGGCCGGAGCCACGCCTCGCGCATGCGCTGGTGAATGCGGTTGCCGTGCTGATCATCGCCTGCCC
>DINM01000055.1:11475-11847 GCA_002423675.1 Verrucomicrobia bacterium UBA5540 | reverse complement strand
AAAGCCGGACTTTCTGAAACAAGCCGGTGTAAAGGGACTGGATGCGCTGCGCGATCCGGCAGAAAAACTACAAAGCAAAGGACACACCGTGATCTTTGTCGCAGTCGACGGGCAGGCCGCCGGAATTCTGGCGGTGTCTGATCCGATCAAATCCGGAACGCCCGAAGCCATTCAGGCCCTGCACGAACTCGGGCTGAAAATTCATATGGTGACCGGCGATAACGAACAAACCGCCCGCAGCGTGGCGGACGAGCTGGGCATCGACGAAGTGCGGGCCGGCGTGGCGCCGCAGGATAAACACGACTACGTGAAAAAGCTGAGAGACGATCATCACGTCGTGGCGATGGCTGGCGACGGCATCAACGACGCCCC
>DINM01000055.1:0-11464 GCA_002423675.1 Verrucomicrobia bacterium UBA5540 | reverse complement strand
GTCGGCATCGCCATGGGAACCGGAACCGATGTCGCCATTGAAAGCGCCGGGATCACGCTGGTCAAAGGCGATCTGAACGGCATGGTCAAGGCGATCACGTTGAGCCGGGCGGTCATGCGCAACATCCGGCAGAATCTCTTTTTCGCCTTTATCTACAACTGCCTCGGCATCCCGGTCGCCGCCGGGGTTTTGTATCCATTCTTTGGAATACTATTGAGCCCGATGATTGCTGCCGCCGCGATGAGCTTCAGCTCGGTGTCGGTNNTGAACCGGAAAGATTAGAACGAGTCTAACTGTTTTCGCTGGGTTTTCTAACACGAAAAACAAAACAGTTGTCTGCCGCGCCGGCATCAAATAGCCTCTTAAAAAAGGAGATCAATTATGGCGACGAACCCAATCGGCAAAGGCACCGCCTGAATGATGCACGCGGCAAGTCCGGCGCAGATGCCAGACGTCGGAAGATGACGGCATAGCTACCTATTCCGCCTAGCGAAGCGCGATAATTTTGCGAAGCAAAATAACGACCACCGGGAGTGGTTAATCTTTCGCCACGCCGCAGATGCGCTGGAATCGGTGCGCCTTTGGTAAAAATGGATGAAAAAGCCCCCTTCCGGTGAGTTCGGGTCTTTTAACTCCGTTTCCATCCATTTTTATGAATCGCTCAGGCAAAGACCATTGGCGTGAACATGCCCAAGAAAATGGCAGACGAACTCGAAAAGCGCTCAGCCTCCATGCACATCAGCAAAAGTAAATACTGCAAGATCGTGCTCCAGCAGTGGATTGACTCCAAAAAGAAGCTGACCCTCGGCGAGAAGTAATCCGCCTCCGCAGTTTCCATGCATCGGACCTGAGGTATCCCGAAAGTGCTTTTCGGACCCTCGAAAAGAAGCGACTCTCCGGGAGCGGCAACAAATCTTTCCAGACCTTGGAAAATTGTGTGCCCGAGCTTCCAACCATTGGAAGAATCCGGTAGAAAAGTTTCCACCCGAGACGAAAGTTGAGAGAGGCTGGCCCGCCAACGGCTGGACAGCAATGAAACGCAGTGAAATGGCAATCTTTGGAAAATCGCGCCGGTATGAAGGCGGAAGAAGAATGAATTTCCGAGTATCTATGAGTGTGGGTCAAATCAAATCGAAAGAACGGGTTGCCGACCACGGTGAAGTTTTTACTCCTGCGTGGATGGTCGAGGCGATGCTCGATCTGGTGAAGGGTGAGACGGAGCGGATTGACTCCCGCTTTTTGGAACCGGCGTGCGGGGATGGCAACTTTCTCGTTCAGGTGCTGCGCCGCAAGCTGGCCGCCGTGGAACTCAAGTATGGCAAATCCGACTTCGAGCGGCGGCACTATGCGTTGCTCGGGATCATGTGCATCTATGGCATCGAACTGTTGCCTGATAACATCGCCGATTGCCGTGCAAATTTACTGGCGATCCTGGCCGAGTATCTGAATTTGGATGAGTCGGATGATCTCTATCGCGCCGCATTCTACGTGCTGTCGCAGAACCTTGTGCATGGCGACGCGCTCAAAATGCGCACTTACGATGACCAGGCAATTACCTTTGCCGAGTGGGGCTATCTGGGTAAAGGCAAGTTCCAGCGGCGCGATTTTCGCCTCGATACGCTGACCCTTTCGTCGTCCTTCAGTGCGGAGGACTCACTTTTTGNNCCAAGACCTATCCGCCGATGACGATAGGCGAACTGGCCGCAGCGGGCGCAAAGGAGAACGCATGATCAATCAGGCCAGTTTTACGTTGCGCAACCGCAATCCGGATATTCTGACGTGCATCGCCAACCTCTCCAACGACGAGGTTTTCACGCCGCCGGAGTTTGCGAACCGCATGATGGATACGCTGGCCGAAGCGTGGGCCGCCGATAACGACGGAGCGAATATCTGGGCGGACTCTTCGGTAAAGTTTCTCGATCCGTTTACGAAGTCGGGCGTGTTCCCTCGCGAGATTACCCGCCGCCTTGTCCAAGGGTTGGAAAAAGAAATTCCAGACCTTGGAAAACGGGTCGCCCATATTTTGACGAAGCAGGTGTACGGCATCGCCATCACGCAAATAACCAGCCTGCTGGCGCGGCGGAGTCTCTATTGCTCGAAGCACGCCAACGGCGAGCACTCCATCGCAAGCGACTTCGAAGATGAGGCCGGCAATGTTTGGTTTGAGCGGCTGGAGCACACTTGGGAAAAGGGTAGGTGCAAGTTTTGCGGTGCCAATCAGGCGACCTATGATCGTGGCAAAAAGTTGGAAACGCACGCCTACGCGCTGATTCACACCGACGACATCAAGACTCGGATTGCCGAGTTGTTTGGAGAAGAAAATATGCAGTTCGACGTAATCATTGGAAACCCGCCGTATCAGCTTGGTTCGGATGGGGGAACTCGTGACGTGCCGATTTATCAGCGCTTTGTTGAGCAGGCAAAAAAGCTTGAGCCGCGTTTCCTTTCTATGATCATACCTTCTCGCTGGATGGCTTCCGGCCTTGGACTCACCGAGTTTCGTCAGACAATGCTTGAAGACAGACGGTTGTGTGAGCTTGTAGATTATCCGGCAGCCGCCGACGTATTCCCAGGGGTCGAAGTAAAGGCCGGAATCTGCTATTTCCTTTGGGATGCGGAGCATAACGGCGACTGTGCTGTGACGACTGTTCGTGGTGGTGAAACTGTTGGCCCTATAGCGCGAAACCTTGGTGAATACGATGTGTTTGTTCGAGATTCACAAGCGATGACAATCCTTCGGAAAGTGCAGAAGCACAGGGAGCCATCAATCAACACTATCCTTGCCCGCGACAAGGAATTTGGCTGGACATCGAACTTTGACGGTTTTCACAAAAAGGAACGCGAGGGGGATTTGCCACTCTACTACATTCGAAAAATGAAACGTGATGTTGGCTACATAGCGCGGCAGGCCGTGACTAAGAGTGAACATCTGATTGATACATGGAAAGTTCTTGTGCCTCAGGCTTACAATGGCGGCGACGGTGTGCCGCATCCTATTCTGGGCAAATCGCAAATTGCTCCCTCTCCATCAGTATGCACCCAGTCCTTTTTGTTCTTTTATGTTGGTTCTGTTGATGAGGCCAAGAGTATCCAGTCGTATTATGCGACCAAGCTTTTCCGTTTTCTTGTCTCATTAAGAAAAATCACTCAGCATGCAACGCACTCTACATACACTTGGGTTCCGATGCAGGCATGGGATTGCGACTGGACTGATGCGATGCTTTATAAGAAATACGGCATTACGGACAAGGAGATCGCGTATATTGAAAGCATGATCCGCCCGATGGAAATTCAAGGGAGTCTGTTAGATGACTAAAGCTCCCGAGGAAATCTTTTCACCGAAGCCGGAAGTTCGGCCGCGCGTTTACGCCTACTCGATTGATGACAAGGCGCACAAGGGGCTTCTCAAGGTGGGGCAGACGACACGCGACGTAAAACAGCGTATTGCCGAGCAGCTTAAAACTGCCGCCATCAAGAACTATAAAATCAAGCTGGATGAATCCGCCGAACGGGATGACGGCACCATCTTTTCCGATCACGAGGTGCGGGCGGTTCTTGCTGCTAAAGGTTTTGAGAACACCGAGCTGGAGTGGATGCGCTGCTCCGTCAAAGATGTGCAGACCGCGATTACCGAGCTGCGTACGGGGGAACGGTTCACCGGCACGCACCACGAAATTTTCCCGATGCGCCGCGAGCAGGTCGAGGCAGTGAATAAGACGCATGACTATTTCCATTCCATTTGGAAGGAGGATATGCACGCGGTTCCGCGCTTTCTTTGGAATGCAAAGATGCGCTTCGGCAAAACCTTTACCGCTTATCAACTGGCAAAAAAACTGGGCGCCACGCGCGTGCTGGTGGTGACCTTTAAGCCCGCCGTCGAGGATGCGTGGCGAACGGATTTGGAGTCCCATGTCGATTTTGACGGCTGGCAGTACCTTTCCCGAAACACGGACGGCGACCCGCGCAAGGGCAGCCGCAAGACCCCGACTGTTTATTTCGGCTCGTTCCAGGATTTGCTGGGCCGCGATACAGCCGGAAACATCAAGCCCAAGAACGAGTGGATTCACGAAGTGAACTGGGATCTCGTGGTTTTCGACGAATACCACTTCGGCGCATGGCGCGAGACAGCCAAAGAGCTTTTCGAGGGGGAAGAAGATGCCCAGAAGGAAACCAAACTGGAATACGCCGCCGGTCTCGAAAATGTGAATGAGGATCTCAGCGAACTTGCGGAGAAGGAGTCCGAATTCCTGCCGATCACAACCAAGGCTTATCTCTACCTATCCGGTACGCCCTTCAAGGCGCTGGCCACGGGGGAGTTTATTGAAGAGCAGATTTTCAATTGGACTTACACCGATGAGCAGCGAGCCAAAGAGGAGTTCGCGGCGCAGCACCCGGATAAGCGAAATCCTTACGGCGCTCTGCCGCAAATGCGCCTGCTGACCTACCAGATGCCGGAGGAGCTGTTGGCCATCGCAAGTGCCGGGGAGTTCGATGAGTTTGATCTTAACGCCTTCTTTGAGGCGTCGGGTAAAGGTGTGCTGGCGCAGTTCAAGCATAAGAGTGATGTCCAAAAGTGGCTGGATATTATTCGCGGCGGGTACGCGCCCAGATCAGTCGAACATTTAAAGACGGGAACGCGTCCGCCGTTTCCTTATTCGGATGTGCGGCTTTTGCCGTACCTTCAACATGCATTCTGGTTTATGCCAAATGTCGCGGCCTGCCACGCGATGGCCAATCTGCTGGAAGAAAGACAAAATACATTTTGGCATGACTACAAGGTAATTGTTTCCGCAGGAGCCGCGGCGGGCATCGGGCTGGATGCACTGCCGCCTGTAAGGAAAGAGATAGGGAGTGGGTTCGATACGAAGACGATTGTGCTGTCGTGCGGCAAGCTCACAACCGGCGTTACGGTACCGCAATGGTCATCCATCCTGATGCTGCGCAACCTGACGTCGCCGGAGACCTATTTTCAGGCCGCGTTCCGCGTGCAGTCGCCTTGGTCGATTAAAAATCCGAACGGCGATGACCCGAATGAGGAGGAAATCCTTAAACCGGCCTGTTTTGTGTTCGATTTCGCGCCCACACGAGCTCTGCGGCAGCTCTCGGAATACGGCATCGGTCTTTCGCCCGGCGAGCCGAACCCGGAGACCGCAGTTAAAGACCTCGTTTCTTTTCTACCGGTGCTGGCCTACGACGGTGCCAATATGACGCAGATCGATGCGGGCGGCATTCTCGACATCGCAATGGCGGGCACGTCGGCCACGCTTCTAGCCCGCAAGTGGGAGAGCGCGGTACTCGTGAATGTGGATAACGGCACATTACGCCGCATTCTTGACAATCCAGAGGCGATGGCCGCCGTAGAGCGCATTGAAGGGTGGCGTTCTCTGGGTGATAACATCATTGAAACCATCATCAACAAGAGCGAGAAGGTCAAAGAGCTCAAGAATAAGGCCAGGGACGGCGAGCTGACCAAGAAGGAGAAAAAGGAACTCAGCGACGAGGAGAGAGAGTACAAATCCAAGCGCAAGCTCATTCAGGAAAAGCTGATCAAATTTGCAACGCGCATCCCGGCGTTTATGTATCTGACCGATTTCCGCGAAAACACCTTGCAGGACGTGATCACCAAGCTGGAGCCGGAGCTGTTCCAGACCGTCACCGGACTGACCGTTGAGGACTTCCACCTGCTTGTGCGACTGCGGGTGTTCAACACCGAGCAGATGAACCAGGCCGTATTTGCCTTCCGCCGCTACGAAGACGCATCCCTCCGTTACACCGGGATCGAAAGTCATGAGGGTTTGACCCATTACGGCCTATACAACACCGTGGTGGCGGTTGAGGGAAAGTCCGGATAATAGCGTAATAAGAGAGTATGAAAATTCCCAAAAAGTGTGGTTGTCGGCCAACCACACCCTGTGGTATAAAGATAACCACAAAAGGGAAAAGGGAGGCGGGAATGAGCTTTGGAGAAACCATCAAAAAACTGCGCTTGGAGCGCAAACAAACGCTACGGCAATTCTGTTTTGAATTCAGTCATGATCCGAGCAATTGGAGCAAAATCGAGCGCGGGGTCAATCCGCCGCCGAAAGACGAGGCAACTCTGATCCGCTGGGCCGCCGATCTCGGACTGAAAGCCGGATCCGAAGGTTGGAACGAATTCATGGATCAGGCTTCCGTTAGCCGCGGGCAGATCCCGAAAGACCTGATGAGCGATGAAAAGCTGGTTGCAAAGCTACCGGTGTTCTTCCGTACGGTACGCGGGGCAGAACTGACCGATGAAAAACTCAATGACCTGATCGAAACAATCCGGAAGGCGCATTCTCCAGATGAAGATTGAGCGCAAGACGGATGAAGAATTGCGGGCCTGGGCGGATGAATTTCGCGCGACGTTCGCTCCGGATGCGGTTCCGCCGATAGATGTAATCTACATTGCGGAAATCGATATAGGATTGGAAATCATCCCGACCCCGCAGCTCTTCTCTAAGATCGATATGGATGCCGCGCTGGCTTCCGACTTAAACACCATTTATGTGGATGAGGAGTCCTACATGAAATGGGAGGCCGGTCAGCACTGGATTGAAAAGCGGATGCGTTTTTCCTTCGCCCATGAATTGGGTCATCGTGTATTGCATGGCGATTTGATCAAAGGGGACGGCTTCCAAACCTTGGAAGATTTCAAACGCTGGGCTGGTTCGCCTGAAAACTATCGCATTGCGGAATATCAGGCCAATGAATTTGCCGGGCGTCTGCTAGTTCCAATCGACCTCTTGAATGAGGAATTCGACCGCTATCGCGCCGAAGCCGAAAAACTTCCTGACTGGAGGGAGATTGAGGGAATGCGGGAATACATTGCGAAAAAAATCGCCCCGCGCTTCGGGGTCAATCATCAGGTGATTGAGGTTCGTTTTGATCGTGAAGGACTTTGGCCCGTCGGTTGAATAATGGAGGATATTTGAATGGGGCATTCATTACTGGGCAGGTTGCAGAAAACTCGGGAATGGAAAGATGTAATTGCACTGATTACCAAAGGTGCAGGCGCCCCGGAAGTCGCTGAAAAGCTGATTGTTGCCACCGAAAAAGCCTTTAGTGAGGTTCAGGACGACCCCACCTTTAAAACCGTAGTGACCTATATGGTGGATGTCGCCCAGGCCGCAACGGCCGCCGATCCAAAAAAGGCGCTGGCACAACTCGGCATTGTTGTGAATTCCCAGACTCAGCCACTGGATGTCGCCATGGGAGCTCAGGCGTATCTGGATGCGCAGTGCAGCAAAACAAAGACTGATTCCGATTTCGGTGAAAAGGCCATTCTCGCCTTAACCAGTACGCTTACAGAACACATGCAGAGTAATCAGTTGCAGCTCTTCGATCAGGGCGAGTCGAAAACTCTCAGTCCCTTGATGAAACTCAAAAGCCCTACGGAATTCGGGAAGTTCGGCGAGAAGTTTTTTGGCAACCTGACGCATAGTTCGTTGGACTATTTTCTTTCTAAAGATTTGGGGACGCATGTCGGCGAGGGCAAGCGCTTTGCCACTATGAACCAGATGGGGCAGTTCCAAGACGCAGTTCTTCAGCATTGCAAGGAATCCGCCGTGATTACACGGCAGTATTGCCAAGGCTGGTTTGCCAAGCATTTAAGGGAGTCAGGCGGTCATATCTCGGCGGAGGAAGCCAAGGGGTTCGGCTGGTTCGGAATGAACAAAATGCGCTCGGAAATCTCAGGACACCATGACCGTTATGAATGCGGACCATAATATCTATTGCAGCGGTGCTAAACAGCCCGCCGGAAAACTGCCTCCGGATGATCTGGCGCTTAGTCTCTGGAACAAAAAAGGCGAGTGGAATCTGCGTTTGAACCTCGATCAGATTCATTCTCGGTTCTACCAGAACGCTAAATCCCGCTTTATCGATTTCCTTGAAATCGCTACCTATGTTTATTGTGCCGATCAGGTCTTTAAACGCGGCGGATTGAAAGATGTCGATCAGTTTGGCGCAAGTTGGCGCCGGCATCTGCACTTCCATATCCCCGTCCGGGAATTGGAATTCTGGAGCAATCCGAAGGTCATTTCCTTATTGGTAGAGACCCTACATTTTCTTTCGGATGATTATTACGAATTTTCGTTTTCTAAATCAAAAAATGCGCCCGAAATTCAAGAGTATCTCCAGTTTGGCGATACAGATTTTTCATCTTCAGCACCGGAGCAAGTAGTAATGTTTTCGGGCGGTCTGGACTCTCTGGGTGGAGCCATTCAGGAATCAATCGTTGATAAGCGGAAGATCATGCTGGTGAACCATCGATCAACTAAAAAGTTGAACACCGTTCACCGGAATCTGATGGAAATGCTGTCCGCCCGGGCTGGCGATTTCGCGCCCGATCACATCCACGTGGACATCAATAAAAAAATCAAGGATTACAACAAAGAGTACACCCAGCGCACACGCTCTTTTCTCTTTCTGGCGTTGGGGTCTTCTCTTGCCAATATGCTGCGGCTCGATTCGCTGCGCTTTTACGAAAATGGAGTAATCAGCTTCAACCTGCCATTCTGTGCTCAAACAGTTGGCAGCCGTTCCACCCGCACAACTCACCCAAAAGTTCTCAGCTTGTATAGCGATCTGGTTTCATTGATAGCCGGGAAACCATTCAAAGTCGAAAACCCGTTTATCTGGAAGACGCGGGGAGAAATCATCAAACTGATCGTTGATGCGGGATGTTCCGATTTGATCGCCACGTCCATGAGTTGTGCTCATGTTTGGCAGAGCACGAAGGCGCAAACTCATTGTGGAAAATGCTCCCAGTGTATTGACCGAAGGATCGGCATGCTTGCCGCAGGAGCCGACAAATACGATCCCGAGTCCATTTATCGAACCAATGTATTTATCGACGCCGCTGCGAAAGATGAAGATCAATTGCTCAACGCCCAGTTTTTGGAACGGGCCAACCGCATTGAATCCGTAAGCGATGCGATGGATTTCTTTCAGAAATATCCGGAACTCGGCAGAGCCTTGCCGTTTCTTGACGGGGCGTTCACGTCCACACTTTCCCGCTGCTATGATCTCTATAAGCGACACGCGAATGAGGTCACAATGGCGTTGGATATTCTCGTGCAGAAAAATGCTTCGGCAATCCGGAAGCGAACTCCGGCCGCAGATTGCATGCTCCGCATGGTACATGAGTCCAACGCGCCGGTTTCGGTCTCAGTGTCCGACTCTTTGCCTTCAGGTGTGCAGCAGCAAGACGGAGAGGTGACGAAGAAGCCTCGAAAACGTGCTTCGCGGGCGGCAACAATCGACGCGATCAAGAAGCAGTTGCGGGAACATCTTCGATCAGCGAGGGATCATGCGTACACGACGCAGCAGGGTCGTGACGACATACCAAAACTGTTGCCGAGGCCGACTCAAGAGCAAATTGCTGAACAATTGAAAGTCAGTGTTTCTTCCGTTTCCCGCGCTATCAATGATGGTGCCGATCTTGAGATCAAGTACCTTTGGAATGGAGCGCTTGATATCGATCAGGTTATGAAATTTAAGGGCTAACGCCTCCTGTCTAATTTGCAGTTAGCGCNNTTGCTGCAACTGCAAACACACAATCAAGGCCGTGTAACGACTGATATAGCAGTCCGTTGCGCGGCCTTTTTCTTTTTCGCCCCTCGTTTCGTGCAATTCCTCCGGAGTCTGAAATCAAGACACGGAAGAACCTGAGCCGAGGAGATGGAGATGAGTAAAAACAAAAAACTGAACACAGACGACCGGTTTTGGCAATTACACGCCCTTGCAGAAGAAGGCGATGAAAACGCCCAGGCCGACCTTTGGAGCGAATACGAGTTTACCTATGGGGTCGATAATGCCCCTGTTACAAACGAGCGCCTGATCCAAGCCGTGTTCACTGCTACGGACGAGGCCAAAGAACAGGCTCTGCCCATTCTAGAAGGCCGCGAAACACCCAAGCCCTTGCTCCAAATGGGAGAAGCCGCCGCGTTGCTCAATGTCAGTCGCGCTACTTTGTGGCGGATGATCCGTGCCGGCCGACTAGGAAAGGTCGAGATTTACCCCAACGCCTTCCGTCTTCGTCGTTCGGACATCAATGCCCTCGTATCAGGTGGTGCGTCATGTTGATCCGCATCGACACAAGGGAGCAGCAGCCGCTGGAGTTTGAGCAGTGCGCCACAGTGCGCGGCACGATCAACACCGGAGATTACAGTCTTGAGGGGGACCATGACCATTTCGCCATCGAGCGCAAATCGCTGACCGACCTGATCCAGTCGCTCGCTATTCAGAAAAACTACATTCGCGAGCTGAAAAAAATACGTCGTGCTTTATCTGCCGGGTTCCCGCGTCTTTTTTATGTCGTGGAAGCGAACCGCGAGGACATCGACCATTTCAACTATTCAGTCTTCGCTTCCGGCCGTATCGGTCCGGCTTTCATCTTTCACCAGCTCTCAGAACTCGAATACCACTACNNACGCCGCTCGGAAGACATGAAGGCGCAGGAGGGCGAATCATGAATTTTCCAATGTCTGGAAAACAACGCCGCCATTTTTCCAATGCTTGGAATGAATTTTTCCAAGGTCTGGAAACAGCCCGCGGTCCACCAACGTGGGACAGGCATCTTGCCTGTCTGTCCCGCACCGTCTTCACCAATAACCAATCTCAAATAACCAATAACGAAAGATTCAACTATGGAAACCTACGAAAAAGAAATACTGAAAAAAGAAATTACCACCGAAGTCCGCGAGGACATCGCCCGCTACGTCGGGAAAAACATCAAAATGCGAATCGTTCTCGGCGCGACGATTGCCGGACTGGAAGCATTTTTTTGGGCCATTATCATTATTGTCTCCGCAGAGAAGATGGAGCCCGGCTTCGGAATATTTCTGAGCGCCATGCTTTGCATCCTGCGTGTAATGCAGATGAGTATGATCAAGGAGTTTGGCAATGACTGACAAGCTCCACGCGAAGCACGGCCCGTCATCCTTGAAAAATAAGGAAATCTGCGGCCATTGGGAAAACCGCCCCGGTTCATCCGAGGCAGCCGACGAAGGCACCAAAATGCACGAAGCCGCTGAGACCGGCCATCTGGACGGACTCAATCCGGAGCAGATCGCCCAGGTGCGCGAGTGCATGATCGCGGTGGATCAGCTTCAGGAAGAAATTCCCGGATGCATCCGCTACACCGAGCTACAGGTCGATGTTTGCGGTCTCACCTTTGGCACGGCGGATGTCGTGCTAATCGGTGCACACACAGCGACCGTCATTGACTACAAAATGGGCCGTATCCCCGTTGATGATGCAGAAGTGAACTTGCAGGGTTGGAGTTATGCCCTGGGAGCATTCGATCTGTTCGGTGTTGATGAGGTGACGGTGGTTTTCCTTCAACCGCGATGCGATTTGCGGACGGAACACACCTTTACCCGCGCTACCGACTACGACCGGATGCGCGACCGGGTCGCCGCTGTAATCGAAAAGGCGGAAG
>DINM01000058.1 GCA_002423675.1 Verrucomicrobia bacterium UBA5540 | reverse complement strand
GGGCCGACAATGGCTATTATCGCCAGGAAAAACCTCAACGTTCAGGTAACCGTGGTGGATATTAACCAATCGCGTATTGATGCCTGGAATTCCGATAGTCTGCCGATCTATGAGCCGGGTCTGAACGAAGTCGTTAAAGAAGCCCGCGGGCGCAATCTGTTTTTCTCTACCGATGTGGAAAAAGGCATCAAAGAGGCCGATATTATTTTTGTGAGCGTGAACACCCCGACCAAAATGTTCGGCCACGGCGCGGGTTGCGCCGCCGACCTGCAGTACTGGGAAAAGTGCGCGCGCCAAATTCTGGAACTTTCCACTTCCAATAAGATCGTGGTCGAAAAGAGCACCCTTCCCGTGCGTACCGCCGCCGCGATGGAGCGCATTCTCGACAGCGGTAAGAACGGCGTGCATTTTGATGTCCTTTCCAACCCTGAGTTTCTGGCCGAGGGAACCGCGATCGCCGATCTGGACAATCCCGACCGCATTCTGATTGGAGGGCATCCGACACCCGAGGGCCAAAAAGCTGTTAAAGCTCTGGTTGATGTGTACGCCGCGTGGGTTCCGAAAGAAAAAATTCTGACGACCAATCTCTGGTCGAGCGAACTTTCAAAACTGACAGCCAATGCATTCCTCGCCCAGCGCGTTAGTTCGATCAACAGCATTTCCGCGCTGTGCGAAGCGACCGATGCCGATGTTGGTGAAGTGGCGCGCGCGATCGGAACGGACAGCCGCATCGGTTCAAAATTCCTGAAAGCGAGCGTCGGCTTCGGCGGATCGTGCTTTAAAAAGGATATCCTGAATCTCGTTTATCTCTGCGAAAACTACGGCCTGCCCGAAGTGGCCGAATACTGGCGGCAGGTGGTGAAAATGAACGAATATCAGGAGCACCGTTTTGTCGCCCGCATGTTGAAAGAAATGTTCAATACGATTGCCGGCAAACGCATCGCGCTGTTCGGCTTCGCATTCAAGGCCGATACCGGCGACACGCGCGAAAGTCCCGCCATCTTAATCGCCCGCGAGCTGCTCGAAGAAAATGCTGAAGTCGTCATCACCGATCCGCAGGCGCTGGAGCATGCCAAAGTCGATCTGGCCGATGTGATCGACCGCGTCATCTTCGAACCCGATCCGTACAAGGCGGCTCAAAGCGCACACGCCGTCGCTCTGCTGACCGAGTGGAAAGAATACAAGACGCTCGACTACCGCAAAATTTTCGACGGCATGGTTAAACCCGCATTCCTGTTTGACGGACGTAATCATCTCGATCATCAGGCGCTGTATGAAGTCGGCTTCAATGTCTATTCCATCGGCAAAGCCGCGTTAAAGCATATTTGATAGGATTCGGAATACAGGACGCGGGGTGGAAACATCCCCCAATCGACTTTTTCTGATGCCTGCAACACGGATCTCGCATCGCGGATCCGTTTCACATCCACACGATCATCAGCGTCATCAGAACAAAGAACAGTCCCAGTAAAAACTTGGATGTGACCACATTCCGGCGGCTCCATGTAAGCAGTGATTTTGTCCGAAAACCAAAGTAAACCGCGATGAAAACGATTGTCAGCGGCAGGATGAACAGGACGTTATAGAGCAGCAGAAGAAGCCACGCCCGCGCCTCGGAAAAAGCGCTGTCTTTCAGAATCAGCACCAATGTCGGAACATAGACCTGGCCGGTACAAACACTTTCCAGTGCGGTGACCGCCGTCCCGATCAGCAGTCCGCCGAGGAAAATGCTGGTCGATCCCAACCCGTAACGCATCACGCCGTGAATCCGTTTTTTCATGCCGGTTGAAAGCTGAAGCGACACATCGGAGGCGCGACCGCTCTTACGGAAGCGAATGGCATCGCGGAACGAGAGAAATGNNCCGCAGCCAGTCCCCGCTCGACGGCGATGCGGAAAGCGGTAAATCCCGAAAACAGATGCAAAACGCGGAACAGACCGAAGCCCAGCGCCAGATAGGTTAGAAACGATGCCGCACAAAAAGAGATCCCCAGCAGAATCAATTGACGTTTCCGAACCCCGGCTACGGCCAGCATACTCATGAAAAAAACCAGTGTTGAAATTGCGCAAGGATTAATACCGTCCAGCAACCCCGCCGCGATAACGGCCGAAGCCGTAAATCCGCTGAACCGCTCTCTCGCCAAATCGGGCGAAACCGGTACCGGAACCGGACAGGCCGTTCTCTGTTCCAACAAGCTGGCAATCCGGTCAAAAAATTCTTCATGCGACGGAGTCGGTCCATACGCAACCTGCCGGTTGACAATCAGGTAGGCACGCTCCGGGTCGGTATAATCCAGTTCATGCTCCATCTGAAGCAACTGCAGAAAATTCGTCTCGATGCCGATATCGTGTCGTTGAATCACACAGGCGTCAGGGAACCGTTTTCCAAGCTCCGGAAGAAGACCCTGCTCAATCCGTTCGCAGGCATGGCAGCCCGGCTCGTAGAAAAAATCGATCTGAACCGGCGCAGCGGCCTGTACCCCTCCGCAGAGGAGCAGAACCATCATCGTTTTTATAAACAACCACAGTTTCATACATTCGGAAGAATATCCTTTCGCGCTCCTCTCGGCACCTAACTTTCACAGGGAAGTTTATTTTAAAAATATAACGGTAAGTCTAGAATCCACAGGCAATGAACATCGGATTTTCAGCATTTGTGATGCAGGGGGGACGCTCGGGCGTGGCGGCGTACATCCGGGAACTGATCCGTCACCTTCAGCAGGAAGATCCGGTCAGCCGTTACGACATCATGATGCCGATGCGCGAGGCGGAATTGATCCCGCTGACCTCGCCGAATTTCCAGAAGCGGCTCTATTCCAATTTTATTTCCCATCCGGTCGCCAATATCGCGTGGCACAATACCGTTCTTCCAATCCTTGGAAAAATCCGGAAATACGATCTGCTGCATGTGCCGAGCTACCGCCGCATTCCGCTGATCAAGAGCTGCCCGATCGTCGCGACGGTGCACGACGTCGCCACGCTTTCGATGGACGCCAAATATGACGCCGCGCGGATGTTCTACAACCGCCGCATCGTTCCGGCACAGATCCGCAACGCGGATCACATCATCACCGTCAGCCATTTTTCCAAAAAAGACATCGTTGAACATGTCGGCGTGGCACCGGAAAAAATTACCGTACTCTACTCCGGCATCAATCATCAGATTTTCCAATCGTTGGAAAAAGCAGACGCCCGCGAGCGGATCGCGGAAAAATATAAAATCGACAAGCCGTTCATTATTTACGTTTCGCGGCTCGAGCATCCGGCCAAAAACCACGTCCGGCTGATCGAGGCTTTCGAGCGCTATAAAGCGGCGACGGACAGCGCGCACAAGCTGATTCTGCCCGGCGCGGACTGGAACGGTGCAGACGTCATCCGCGAACGCGCGGCGACCAGCCCGGTGCACGACGACATTCTCTTCCCCGGCTTCCTGCCGCTCGAAGACATGCCGTTGTTCTACAGTGCCTGCGATCTGATGGCGTTCCCGTCGCTCTTCGAAGGTTTCGGCTTTCCGATCATCGAAGCGCTCGCCTGCGGCGCGCCGGTGATCTGCTCAAACACGTCGTCGATGCGCGAGATCGCCAGCGACGTGGTACCGAAGTTTGATCCGCACAGCACCGAAGAAATTTTCCAATGTTTGGAAAAAACGCTTTCCGAAGACTGGAGCGAGGAGAAACGACGGCAGGGTATTGCGTATGCGGCGGAGTTTGACTGGAACCGCACGGCAAGGCAGACTCTCGACATCTACGAAAGGACTGCCGGACTATGAGTTGCGTCGCCGTGATCATGCGCTCGAAAAACGAGATGCCCCATCTCCCGAAGGCGCTCGCCAGCCTGAGCCGGCAGACATTTCAGGATTTTGAGCTATGGGCCGTAGACTCCGGTTCGACCGACGGATCGGTCGCCGTTCTGCAGGATGCGCTGGACACAGAACACCTGATTCAGATCGCTCCCAAAGAGTACGTGCCGGGTAAAGTTCTGAACGAAATGACTGCGCGTACAACGCAGGAATTCGTGGTCTTTCAGAATGCGGATGCAATTTTCCAGAGCGACGACGCGCTTGAAAAACTGCTGCAACCTCTCTTCGACGGCGAAGCCGATGCCGTGATGTGCGCGCAGGTGACACGGCCCGATGCAAAATTTATTGTGACCTACGATTATCTGCGCGCCTATAACCCGAAAAACATCAAAGGCGACAACGCCGATTTTTTCTCAGCCGTGACCTGCGCCTTTCGGCGCGATTTGTGGAAAAGCATTCATATTCCCGATATCGGTTACGCCGAAGACGTCGCGTGGGCAAAACTCTGCCGGGCGTCAGGCGCACGTTTTAAACTGGTGACTGACTCCGTGGTGGAGCACTCGCATAACTACACGCTTAAAGGACTTTNNCGTCACGGAGTGACCTTTGCGCAAACCTACGGACGGCGCGCCAATCTGTTTTTTCAAACCTTGGAACTTTGCAAAGAGTGGGTGCGCGATCTGATTTACGCCGTGCGTAAAGGACGGTTCGACACCATTCCCTATAACATCGCCTACCGTGCGGTGATCCATACCGGCCTGTACCGGGGACTGAAAGAAGGCGCACGTGGGTAAATATTCGGTAAAAGGCTCTGCAACGTTCGACGCGCGCATTGATGCCGATATGGAGCGCATCGCAGACGCCGTCTATGCGTCAAAGTTTTCCAAACATTGGAAAGCACTCGTACTGCTCGGCGGCTATGGCCGCGGCGAAGGCTCTCCGATGATCGGCCCGGATGGCGAAGAGCTGCCTTTCAATGACTATGATCTGATTGTGGTAACCGATTCACTCGATCCGTTGCTGAAGCGCGAATTAAAACAGCTGGAGAAGAAACTTTCGGAAGCGATCGATCTTCCGGTTGATCTCTACCCCTACCTTGACTCCGCGCTGCCGAAGTGCGAATTCTCACTGTTGAATTATGAGATGAGATACGGTCACCGCGTGATTCGCGGCGACCCAAAGATTCTCGATGCGATGCCCGAGTATGCGCACGATGCAATCCCTCTTTCCGAGGGAACGCGGTTGCTGATGAATCGCGGCAAACTGTTGCTCACGATTAAACAGCGACTGGCCCAACCGGAACCGCTGACGCGCGAAGAGCGAATGCGATTTTTTAAATTTTTGTTTAAAGCCGATCTTGCCTTCGGTGACTGCGCACTGCTGCTGCGCGGCGCCTATGATCTTTCGTACGTGGTCAAACGTCAGCGCCTGCCGGAAATTAATCTCTCCGGGCTGGACGATTCGCGCGCGTTTGTGAGTGCCTACAGCCGCGCAATTGACTTTAAAGAGCGGGCGGATTTCCAAACTCTGGAAAACGGTAATGTTCATTTGAGGTTTGCAGACACGTTAAAGCGCTATGAACAGTTCTTTCTCTGGTATGAAAAACGGCGACTCAACCGAAAGTTCCAAACCTTGGAAAAATATGCCCGTGAGTTTCTAAACCTTGGAAACGAAGGCTCGCCGCTGAAGAACGCCGTGCACAATCTGCGCACGTTCGGGCCGTGCGTACTCCCGGACTGTTTCGTACATCCGCGTCTCCGGCTCTATGCGGCTCTTCCGCTTCTCTTGATAAAGCATGCCGATCGCGATGAGATCTGCTGGCTGCTCCGCTCGCCGACAGGCGGTTTTGACGAACTGTGTCAGGCTTTTTATACTTTGCAGCAGAGGTTTTCATGAAAAAACCCAAACTGAGTCTGTTTATTTTTATTGATGCATTCGGTCGCGAGGTTTTTCTGCGCCATCCGTTTTTCCTGGCGGAGCTGATCCAGGATCATAAAAAACTCGATACGATTCTCGGCTATTCCTCAGCCTGCGATCCGTCGATTATTTCAGGCAAGCTTCCCAGCGAACACCTGATGTGGTCGTCTNNCCGGAAGGTTCGCCTTTCAAATGGACGAAAGCTCTGGCGATTCTGCCGGATGCGATTTTCCGGCGTGGGCGGGTGAGACACTACTTGAGCAAGATCATTAAAAAGGTGCTGGGCTTCACCGGCTATTTTCAGCTCTACGGCGTACCGTTTAAATTTCTGCCGCTGTTTAATTACGCCGAAAAAAAGCGGATCTGGGAACCAGGCGGCCTTTTGCGCGGTGAAACAATCTTTGATGAACTGACGCGGCGCGACGTTCCGTATTATGTTCACGACAGCGCCGTAAACGACGAAACCAAGCTGGCGCGCCTGACCGCCGATATCGAGGCACAACGGATTGAGTTTGCCTATTGTTCGTTAGGAAAGCTGGACGCACTAATGCATGCCGCCGGAACACGCGACCCGAGCGTAACGGATCTGATCCACTGGTACGATCAAGAGGTGCGCAAGCTGATTGCGACGGCAGCGGAACATTATGAGGAGGTGGCCTGGTATGTTTTTACAGACCACGGCATGCATGACATTACTGAAGGATATGATCTAATCGCTGATATCGAAAAAACAGACCTGCGCTGGAACGAGGATTATGTTGCGTTCTATGACTCCACCATGGCGCGCTTCTGGTTTTTCAACGATGGCGCGCGTCAAACGATGACGACGTTACTGAGCAACCACCCGAAGGGCCGGATTCTGCCTAACGAAGAATTGAATACCGAAGGCGTTCTGTTCGAGGACGGCATGTACGGCGAGCTGATCTTCCTGATAAATCCGGGCATCCAAATGGTTCCCAGCTTCATGGGCGTTAAGCAAATCAAGGGTATGCATGGCTATCATCCGCAGGATCCGGACTCCGCCTCTTCGATCTGTTCCAATCGTAAACTCCCCGAAGGCTTGACAAAGATCCATCAAATCTATCATCTAATGCACAAGGAGCTCGGTATCAGTGACTGATAAACCTCAAGATTTCGTACCGAAAGAAAAAGACGCTGTTTTGATCGTCGATGACGATGCATTCATGCTGAAGGTTCTCCACCGGGTTCTTCAAAAAGAATATACGATCTACCAGGCGGAGTCTGCCGAAGATGCCGTCGAGGTTCTACGCGGACGACAAGTGAAGGCCATTCTCTGCGACCATATCCTACCGGGGCAGACCGGCCTTGATTTTCTGGTGACGCTGAAACAGCGCAACTCCCAGATCAAAAGCGTTCTGTTCAGCGCGGCGCTGGATACTGATCTGTTTATCAAAGCAATCAATCACGGGCAGATTTTCCGTTTTATCAAAAACCCGGCTTCCCCTGCCGATATTCAGCAGGCCGTTCGTGAGGCGGTGCGGCAGTATGATATCGAGGCAATACAACAGCAACTGGTGCTAAACCAGAAAGATATTGATAAGCAGGTGTACAGCGCGCCTTACTGGCTCTACCGGCTAAAGGTGATTTCCCGGCAATCGTTCCGTTACGGGGCACCGCTGTTCGGAAATATTCTGGCGCTAATGCTGGCTCTGGGAGTGATCGCGCTCAGCATCGGGATCTGCATCATGCTGATCATCTACTTTGTCAAAAGCTATCTGGGCATTGATATCTTCCATCAAAGTCATTTCCTGACACACTGAGCTGACCCCGCCCCCTTCACATTTTCTCAGCTACTGTGTTCAACGAAAAAGGCTCCCTGGACAGGGAGCCTTTTTCATTTGATCCTCTGATGTGATTANNGATCTGCTTAGCAGCACCTTTGGCTTTTTCGAGAACTGCAATGGCTTTAAACAGCTTGTCGGTCTCAGAGCAGAGCGCTTTCAAAGCCGCCTTGGCACCTGTCATCGTTCCGGCAGCACCCACACTCTTGATGGTCGATGCCAGTTCAGACTGGGCCGTCATCGCTGCCGGGACAATCATGGTTTTCGCCATCGTCAGTGCAACAGCGGCTTCGNNGCCGATCTCGATGGCTTTTTCATAGCCTTCGTTGTAGATCTCGAAACGCGAGTGCAGTTCTTTTTCACTCAAAACAGCATATTTGGCGAACAGCTTCTTGGCTCTCGGCGTATTAAACGCTTTGAGTGCATCCGGCGTTTTCTTAACGTTCGGCAGTCCGCGTTTGGCGGCTTCCTTGGCCCAGGCGTCGGTGTAGTTGTCGCCGTTAAACAGAACGCGTTTGTGCTTCTTGATGATGCCGGCGAGAAGGGCCTGCAACGCGTCGTTGAATTTCTTGCCGGCTTTGACATCCGCTTCGAGCTTGGTGCAGATTTCGTCCAGTGCTTCGGCAACGATGGTGTTGATCGCCACGTTAGGGCCTGCGCAACTCTGGTCGGAACCAACTGCACGGAACTCAAATTTGTTGCCGGTAAAGGCAAACGGCGAGGTGCGGTTTCGGTCCGTGTTGCCCCGCGGAAGCGACGGAAGCGTGTCTATACCGAGATTAATGAATCCACCGGTCTTGGAACTCTTGGCGCCGCCTTTTTCAATCTGTTCGACGATATCGGTGAGCTGGTCACCAAGGAAGATTGAGATGATNNCCGCTTTCATCAGGGCGCAAATCATGGTCATAAATTTGGCATTTTCGTGCGGATTGTCGCCGGGCGAGAGCCAGTTCTTGCCGTCCGGACCGGTGAGAGACCAGTTGTTGTGTTTTCCGGAGCCGTTGACGCCTGCATAGGGTTTTTCGTGCAGCAGACAGACGAAGCCGTGTCTTTCAGCCGTTTTCTTCAGCACTTCCATGGTGATCATGTTGTGATCGACCGCCAGATTGAGGCTTTCGAAGATCGGAGCAATTTCAAACTGAGCCGGGCAGACTTCGTTATGACGGGTTTTGGAAGGAACGCCGAGGCTCCACAGCTCCATGTCGAGATCTTCCATGAAGGCGACAACGCGGGTTTTGATGGCACCGAAGTAATGGTCTTCCATCTGCTGGTGTTTGGCGGGTTTGCTGCCGAAAAGGGTACGGCCCGTCTGCTGAAGGTCGAGTCGGGCATTATAGAGCTCTTCGTCGATCAGGAAATATTCCTGTTCGGCGCCGAGAGTGGAATAGGCAGATTGTTTACAGGGAACTTTAAAGAGTTTCGCCAGACGAACTGCCTGTTCGTTGAGGGCCTTCATAGAACGCAAGAGCGGAGTCTTCTTGTCGAGGGCTTCGCCATGGTATCCACAGAAAACCGTCGGAATGCA
>DINM01000040.1:1915-14590 GCA_002423675.1 Verrucomicrobia bacterium UBA5540 | reverse complement strand
GGGATACAGGATTATACCAACGGCGTTGCCGAAAACCTCTGGAGCAGCACCGGCAGCTCGTCCCTCCAGCTGACCCCGCAATATCCGGCTTATTATTTCCAAAGTATTACCAATGCAACATGGATCCCAAGCGCATGGTACCTAATGTTTGGCGACAATTATTATTATCAAATATCGACAACCGATTTGGGGTCAAAGGTGATGTCGTTTGTTACACCGGTTCCGTTTTTCGGCCGGACATTCACTAAATACCGTGTTCACCGAAACGGGTATATTTCCCTCGGAACATCTACAAACTTTATCGAAGGTGAAAGCTGTATCATTGCACCGTTTAAAAAAACCTATTCATACGATACCAATACGGTGATTACTTGCGACGGTTTATTTGGGGCAACAGACAACATAACTGTGACCTGGCGGGGAATGGGCGCATCCGATGACTGCTTTCGTGCTATGGTTAATTCAGACGGGCATATTGTGTTTGAATATTATTCGATTGCGGGTGCTCCCTCTTTTGCCGGAGTTCAAGCACCGGAAGGATCCTGCGCGCATCCTAATTCTGTCATGACCAATATTATAATTCACTCGAGTAGTCGAACCGGCCCGAGAGTTACGTATACATCGAATACGCACAGGGACTGGTTATCCGCCTCTCCTGTGCAGGGCAGTATTTCACCCAACCGGTTTCAGAAAGTGGCTTTAACCGGTGATAGTACTGGGCTGGAAGATGGACAGACGTATCACGGCAATATATTAGTGACACGCATTACTCCAAATGCGGTCTCAAACGCAGTAAACTACTCTGTTACAACGGTGGCGGTTGATCGCGCGAGCTTTCTTCCGGCGCAGTTCGAGCCGGAAACAGTTTTTACTAATTGGAGCGGCTCTACGCCGATCGGCTTTGATATGACCATTTTCGGAAAAAAGTATAACTCTTTTTCAGTGAGTCGTTACGGATACCTGACTCTTTTGGCTACAAACGGCGCAACAGCCCGATTGGATGTTTTTCGCAATTCAAACCCAAGTGCGACTCCGGTGGCCACGAATACGGTTCGCTATAAATGCGACAGTAACCGACTTGTCGTTACGTGGGGAAATGGAGCCGCGCTGGAGGCACAGGCATGGCTTTATAATGATGGAAGAGTTCAATACCTTTATCAGTATGGGAATTGGGGAAACTTCCCGTATAGCGTCTGGGACGAGGAGAATTATGGACATTGGGGCACTGGTATCATAGGAATCTCAGATAGTACACATTCGCAGACCATTACGCATACTCCTGCGAGTACCTCAAGAGACTGTCTCCAGCTTATACCCGCATGGGCTTTCTCCGATGCGAGCACCCTATTAAAATACCCAATAGATATGAATGTGCTGCCGTCTCCCACGCCCTTTGTTAACGTGTTCAGTGTACGTTACAGTCCGGTATCCTGTTTCCGGGACGACCGGATCGGACCGGGGGATTCCGTGGAATTATATATTACCCTGAAAAACAGCGGAGGGTCTGTTGCAAGTAATATAACGGCTGTTTTGAGCGGAGTGAGCCCGTACATCACGGTTTCCGGCAATACTCAGCTTTATGCGGACATTGCGGTGGATGCCGAAGCTGTGAACAGTCAACCGTATATTGTTCAGGTGTCAACAAACTGCCCGGCGGGGACATACAGTCTGCCGATTTCNNTTGCTATGGAAGTACATCCGGAACTGTTAGCCGTCAGTGTCCAAGCCGGAAATTCCGTAAGCGTCCCGCTAACATTGTCGAATACAGGTAATGCAGACTTAAATTATACCATTACAGACAGCCGTGTTTCTGAAAAAACATATACATGGACGAATATCGTTTATAGCTGGGATCATGGATTAGATTTTTCCGATGACCAGATTGATTCGCAAGAACTAGGCACACGAGTGTTTAATATCGGCTTCCCGTTTGTTTATTTCGGGAATGTTTACACATCACTAATTGTCAATGTCAACGGAACGCTCACTCTGGGAAGCGGGCAGACTATCCGTCCATTTGCTGCAAATCTTTCACTGGACAGCGATGCCAAAGTATTA
This sequence comes from Verrucomicrobia bacterium UBA5540, assembly GCA_002423675.1. Classification (GTDB taxonomy): domain Bacteria; phylum Verrucomicrobiota; class Kiritimatiellia; order Kiritimatiellales; family Tichowtungiaceae; genus Tichowtungia. The sequence continues at coordinate 12,532 of DINM01000040.1, read as the reverse complement.
TGCAAGGCCGACTCTCAAAAATTCATGGTGAATTGGGGAAGCATGGCCCAGTCCGGTGGCAGCAGTGACCAGACCTTTCAGTCCGTGCTGACCCGTGACGGTTCAATCCACTTTAACTATCAGCGGCTCGGCAGCGGGTGGCCAAACGGCTCAATCGGCCTAAGCGATACGTCGGGAGTCGTCAACGGAACGCTGAGTAATGCTTCTACGACCGTCACGACGACCAATTACACGTATGTAACCAATTACACCACAATAACGATTGGTAATGTTACTTTCACAAATTCAGAGGTGGTGGTAACCGGCACAAATATTGTTACGAGCTATACCGCAACTGCCAATGAGCGTGCGCTTGATTTTTCTCCGACAGGAGCGGTTTATCTCGATATGACCGCTTCTAATGCAGATCCATATAAAGGCACATTAGAGGTCGGAGCATCCTGTACAGTTCACGTGATTTGTGACGCTAAAGGTCTTTCTCCCGGTTTCTACGACGATGTGATTACGATTGAATATTCGGGAGAAACGGTTTCTGTGCCGGTTACCATTCTGGTTTTGGAATAAAGGAATGAGAGCATTGATGCGATATTCTATTTGTCTGCTGCTGTGGCTTTCGTTGTCTTTCCCGGCGGCGGCTGTTCCCCGGATTCAGTGCGAACAGCCGGCGTTTGACTTCGGGGAACTGAGCAATTCAGAAACCGTCAGCCATACATTTGTGATTCAAAACACCGGAGATAAGCCGCTGCGGATTACTAACGTCAAGAGCTGTTGCGGTGCGGCTGCCATTGCAAAAGACTCAATGGTGCCGCCTGGATTGACCACAGAAATCCGGGTGAAGAGTTCTCTGCATGGACGAAAGGGGAAGCAGGCCAGAACCGTTACCATCTACTCCAACGATCCGGATCATCCGCAATTTGAATGCCGCCTGACCGGCACCGCCGTCGCTGCGGTTTATACGGAACCGGCAATGGTGAATTTCGGGTATATTTCCCCCAGTCAAAACAGCCGCCAAATTGTTCAAGTGATATCTGCAAGCGGGGTTCCGGTTAAAATATTGAGTGTAACCTCCTCCTCCGGATTGTTTGCTGCCGAAACTCTGCCCCCTGACCAAAACGGAACCGCCCGTATACGCGTCAGCGCGGCTGATCATCTGCCGGACGGCAGTGTTGTGGATCAACTGACCATCGAAACAGATCATCCGCAGTATCCTCGTTTGACCCTGCCGNNGCAGAACTCGCTTCTTCTCAGCCGGTCATGAAATCTGTTCTTGTGCGCTCGGCTTCTAAACAACCGTTCACGGTATTGAAAGCAGAGATTTCCGGAGCGAATGTCCCCGTTAAAATATCCCGGATGGGAGAGTCAGGGACTCGCATTACCTGGGTGAGCAACAAAATCGATACGTCTTGGGATGGTCGAAAACTGGACATTACTGTCGAGCAAGGTGGCAAGCAGAGGCTTCTAGAAGCTCCCATCAGGGGTGTTCCATGAAGAACTGGCTGTATTTATCGCTGTTACCCTTCGTTTTGATATCTTGGACTGCTCCGATCCTTGCACAGACTGTTCCGGAAAGTGCTGTCGTACAGGTCGATCTTTTCTACGAAGCGGGGTGCGCAGATTGCCAGAAAGTCCGAGAACAGGTTCTGCCGGAGATTGAAGCACGTTATGCCGGATTGTGTGAGGTGTATCAGCACGATTTGGCAGAAGATGAGAATCTCCGGCAGCTGGTTCATTATCAGAACGTGTTGGGGGTGCAAAATGATGCTCCGGTGTCGATGGCGGTGGACGGGNNACAATGGATACGGGGGCCTTACCCTGTGCCGGCGATAAATATATTTCTGGAAATGAAATTTTTAAGGAGCGGATAAATACATTTACACTGCCTGCAGTCATCACTGCCGGGCTGATTGACGGAATTAACCCGTGTGCGATTTCAACGCTGGTCTTTTTTATGAGCCTGCTGGCGGTATCTAAAGTCCGGAGGCGTCAATTGATTCTGTTGGGTGTGACCTACGTGCTGGCATCATTCCTGACTTATCTGGCTCTGGGCTTTGGTTTGTTCCGGGTTCTTCATATGTTTTCGGGCTTCACGGCTCTACGCTCGGCGGTGGAATGGGGTATGATCGCCATTCTGCTGGTGTTGGCTTTTCTGTCGTTTCGGGATGCCATCCGCTTCCGAAAAACTGGTCGTGCCGACGATGTGACGCTCCAGCTTTCAACCGGTATGAAGCAACGAATTCACGGCGTCATGCATCACGGACTGGGGTCGACTAGCATCTTTCTTGGCGGCCTCTTGATCGGAACCGCTGTAACCGCATTGGAAAGTGTCTGCACCGGGCAGGTCTATGTTCCAACGCTGGTGTTGATTTTGAAAGACAGTGCTTTTTCCGAATCCAAAGCATGGGTACTGCTCTTGCTGTACAACCTCATGTTTATTCTTCCGCTGGTGACCGTTTTCATCGCGGTTTACTTCGGCCTGAAAACGGAAGTTCTTCTCGCCTGGAGCCGCAAAAATGTTGTTCTTTCTAAAGCTCTTCTTGGGGTGTTCTTTATTCTGATGACTCTTTTGATTGTCCGGTTTTGACCTGTCCACAACCTTGATATACTGGCAGCTTCACCAACGAAACTGCTGCGGGGAAACGACCGCTCTCCAAACTCGCCGGGGAAAAGCAAAAGCCTTTCNNAACGTTGAGTTCAGGTCAGTTAAAGGCTTTGATACACTCTTAGGGTTTTTTTCACCATTTGGTCGAGAGTGAACCGCTTGAGGACGTGTTCTTTCGGGTCGGTATGTGGAAGCTGTTTCACAGTGGTTGTATTTTTAAAGTGATTTGTTCAAAAAACTCAGAGGACCAGACGGCTATAGCGTCCGGATTGCGGATGAAGCGTTCGGCATCTTTTTGCGCTGAACGGATGTCAACTCGTCGGATTCGTTCCATCAGCAGCTCCCGGAATGCCTGTTCTGAAAGGGCTTCGGCTTCCGTCCAGTGGCCGGTCTGGCGCATGCGTGCTTCGAGATGGGTTAGATCCAGCGGAATGCCGCGAGAGATGTACCAGACCAGATCATACCAGTCGCGGCCTTTAACGCGGTTTCCCCAGTTGCGGCAGAGCAAGGCGTGCATCTTGCCTGCAAAGAGGGATGGCAGGGTATAGGTTCTGACCGGAAAGGGGATTGGTTGCAGCAGATAGCGGGACTCCGTTTGGAATCCAGCGGGGGGATGGGTGTCTACTTCCAGTTTAATGCGCAGAACCTGGTTGTGCTGGACGCGGGCTTGCACCTCTTCGGGCGCTTCGATGATCAGCATTTGCGTGATTGTGTCGGCTTTTAAAAAGGCGGATTCAATTGCGGAGTCGGTGGTTTTGGCTTTTACCTGCACGGTTACCGGGAACCCCCAGGCATTCAGTTCGTTTTCAATGATCCGGCAGTACGGGGCAAGGTTAAACTCCGAGTCAGGACGCAGGAGCGAAAAGTCGATGTCTTCGGAGAAGCGATCGAGCCCGTGCAGGATGCGCAGAGCCGTACCGCCATAGAATGCCGCGTGTTCGAAAAATTTCCCGCGCCAGAGGCCCAGCAACGTCAGTTCCTGAAAAATTTCCCGAAGTGCATTTTCGTAGTCTCCGGCGTTTTGGCACTTATAGGGCTCCAGCATGCTTTGAATGGCCCGATTCATGATATTCTCCTCATTGCGCGAACCAGCGACGCGCAGATATGGATTTTATGTGACTTCATTCCGGTTGCCAGTGTTTCGAGCAGTTCTACATCGAATGTGCGTACGGCATCCGGTTCCATCCGGAGATTTTCAAACAGGTAGGCTTCCATTTCCTTGCGGGTGCGCAATCCGCCGGTTCGGTCATCACGGATTTTATCGACTAGCGCCCGTTCCGGTTGTGCCAGAAAAAAGGATGTTTCCCCTTGGGCGGTCCGGTCGTATCCAATGGAGAAGCAAGGGGTTTGGCGATAGATGAAGAGCCCCAACGGGGTTTCGAACCGCCGCGCCTTTCCGGGGGTTACAGACGTGATCGCANNCACTCGTTCCGGGATCAGCCCGTAATAGGCCAGCGCGCTATCCAGAGAAACAAACGAGGGGCCGTAGATTAAGTTGGCGAGCAGTTCCCGGCAAACCGGTTCCCGCCGGAACCCTTCTCCAAAGACGTACAGCCCTTTCTTAATGCGGATGATTTCCCCTGATCGCAACAAGGCTGTTACGCGCGCGCGCGGAGCGGCATAGTCTGACAACGCATCCATCAGGATTTGATAGTCAAACTCATCCCGGCTAATTCGTTCCCTTAAACTGGATCTCATGGTGATATTTAAGCCGTATATGTATACAAAATCAATACATACTATAATGTAAAATCATGATTATGGTTTAGTTGGAGGTACGCATTGAGCGTTTGTTCAACCATTTGATCCAGTGTAAAACGGGTGAGGACATATTTCCGCAGTCCGGCGCACGGAATTTCTTTCTGCCTGCGGAGCGCTTCGGCCAGTTGATCTGCGCTACCCGGCGTGAAGAGGAATCCATTGACGCCNNATGACCGGAGTGTTCATTGCCATGGCTTCGATTAGCGTGCGCCCGAAACTTTCCGGTTTTTTGGAGCAGGAGACCAGTACATCGCTCAGTGCATAAATTTCTGCCATCCGGTTGTGGCTACCCGCGAAGACAATCTGCTCTTCCGCATGTAGTTCTTTAACCAGCGCTTGCAGCCGTTCAAAATATACCTGCTTATCGTGCCGCACACCACCGACGATGAGTCCGCAGATGTTCGGTATGTTCTGCGCACATGCGGAAATCGCACGAATAAAAGTTTCGTAGTCCTTCAACTCGGTAATGCGCCCGACGGCTGTAACGACATATTTTCCGTTCAGGCCGAATTGCGTTTTGAATGAATCAGTCCAGCTTTGATCCAGCTTTTCCGGATCAAACTCGGCCTGGTCGATTCCGCGGTGGATGACGGTGATTTTACCGTCCGGTGTGCCGTAGTTTTTCTGGATGTATTCTTTGACCGGATTGCTGACGCAAATAACCGCGTCGCCCTGAGTCATAATTCTGCTGTACGGGCTGACACTGTTGAATCCGTGAACCGTGGTGACGAAGGGGATCTTCAGCTTTTTGTTGGCAAAATAACAGAGCCAGGCCGGAACACGGCTGCGGGCGTGGAGGAGGAGCGGCAAGCCGCTCGAAACTTGAGACTTGAGACTTGAAACTTGAAGTTGAGTCAGAACCTTTTGCAGGTTGCGGACGCGCAAGGGAAATGTGAAGGGATTTTTGGAGCAGACATCAAGGATGATATGCCGTCCGCCGTCTTTTTCAATTTGTGCGGCCTGACTGCCTCCAGCGGAAATGACCGTGCTCTGATGTCCTCGTTTGACCAGTTCGCGGCTGAGTTCAACCGCACCGCGTTCAACCCCCCCTTGATTCAACTCTGGAAGCAGTTGCACTACATGCATGTTAAAACCTCTTGAAACTTTTCTTTCAGGTCGATCTTCGTATTCGCCGCGCCGAGGGTTCCGTCGAAGACGTGGACCGCGTTGAGTTTTTCCAAACCTTGGATAAGTTCCTGAAATTTGTTGGGCGTTTTAAGCTGCCGGTTCATCAGGATTTCGACGGAGGCTGCTCCGAAGCTGGCGCATTCGCTGATCATTGAGGCGGAGTCGCTGGGGACGAACAGCCGGTCGCAGAGCTGAATGAAAGCCGGAACCGGATTATACGGATCGCGTGAGTTGATGAGTTTGTAATCAAAGGGGAGAGTCTCGATAACGGCCTCAACGGCAGGCGGAGTGCGGCGCGAGGTCGTTACCCAGCGTTCGCGGCCTTCTGTGAGCGCGAATGCNNAATGCCTGTTCGAACTGCTTGCGGATTTCGCCTGCATCCATTGTAGAAACGGCATTGGAGCCGCCGATGATGAACCCAACGGCCGGTTTCTGCTGCATATGTTTTGTTTTGAATTCTTGTGCTTTTTCAACAAAGAAATCCGGGTCGGCGGCGCAGAGATTGAGCGGCAGTTCGATGATGTTTTCCCGTTTTGGCGGATGGTCGTAGGCGGGGCAGAGGATTTTTGTAAAGTCGGGCCGGTAGCCTTTTGGATTCAAAATGGCGATGTTCGGAATTCCCAGTTTTTGGGCAAATATCTTGTTTGGATAAAAACTTGTAGACCCCGTCGATATGATTACCCCGAATTTTGAACCCTGAACTCTGAACGCTGAACTCTGAAATATTCTGTCCGTATAAATGCCGAGTCGGTCGAAAAAATAGGAGAGGGCTTTGGCTAATTTCCAAGGGTAGGAAACGGTCACCTTTTCATAATCCATTCCGAGGTGCCGGCAGAGGGCGATGGACTGGTTTTCGTGCCCCGGCTTACCGTCCGTTAAAAGCAAGGCCTTCATCAAAGTCTCCAGCGATTGTGCATCCAGAACCACTGATCCGGATATTGCCGGATGGTGTCCTCAATTACACGCTGATACTTCTGGGTCAGTTTTTGAATCTGCTCTTCTTGCGGAGAACCGTCATCGACCCATGTAATGGCCTCTCCAAGAATCAGCTTATAGCGCCGCCGGGCCGTTTTAACCATGAAGACCGGGATGGCTAACGGGTGGAAGCGGATCTGCAGTGTGGCACAGGAGGCAACGGCCAGAACTTCGTGTCCGAAAAATTGAACAGGAACACCTTCTCTTGGGCCGATTTTCTGGTCGATTAGAAACGAGACCGCTTCATTGCGCTTCAACGCTTTGACGGTGCTTCGCATGGCATTTTCTTTGTAGATTACCTTGTTTCCATAGCGAGTGCGCATCGGAACAATGATCTTTTCGTCAATCAACCGGTTATTTCCGCGCCGGGCAATCACGTTTGACGCCAGTCCCTTCCATGCACCGTAGTGGGCGATCAATTCCCAATTGCCGAGATGCCCGGTGATATGCAGCGCGCCGGTATCAGAAGTTTTTCTCAGCTCCAGATATTTTTTAATCTGGGAGTCGTCCACCATGGAAAGAATTTCATCTTTTTCCCATTTGTTGGTCATGATCAGAAAACTGTCGCCGGTAAATTCAGCCATGTTCTGAAAGGTTCGCCAGGCAATTTTGCGGCGTTCTCTGCGGCTTTTTTCCGGGAAGGCGATTTCCAGATTTTTCAACGTCAGATTGCGTCTCCGGCCGCTGAGCAGGAAGAACAAGGCCCCAAAGAGATGGAAGATCCCTTCGATCAGTTTTCTGGGCAGCAGGCTCAACAGGCCAATCAGTCCGCAAAGCAGGGCATATTCGAATCTTTCTCTGACGGGGTTCATCCGTTTCCAACCGGGGTCAGCAGATCGTTGAGGTAAAGTTTCGTAATCAGATCGCAGTCCAAACGGTGACCCGCTTTGTAGGAAGTGATCTCGCCGACGAAGCGCGCGTCGGGAATCAGCGCAATCGCGGCGAGCAGGTCGAGTGTGCTCCGGTGCCAGATCGGCTCCAGAGATTTTCCGTTGCGAACAATACGCGGTTGGTTGTGATAGCGATCTTTTCGGGCAATCAGGATGTTTTCGTCGGTGTAGCCAAGGTTGCGGATATCCGCAAAAATTTTACCGATGGTTTTGCAGTACAGCATTTTTCCGTAAGGGGTGTTTGTGCGGGCCTCGGCCCCGGTCATCAAGTTCGCGAAGTTCACCGGAAACTTGATGCGCTGTTTGCCGATGGCATTCGAAAAATTGACTGCGGCATCCACGGTCAGTTTGGGAATTTTGTTCGTATTGGGCGCGAGCATTAGGAACTGTNNCCCAGCACAGGGTAACCGGTTCCTTGACGGTCACATACTTGACCGAACGCTCCACCGTTCGCCGCCCGGCGCGCTCCAGCGCCTCGATCAGATCGAGGCTTCCGCGCGCAAATAGCGGCGGATCGCCGGAGTCGATCTTAATCATCAGGTTGTCGATATCCATGCCCATGCGCAGCGAAATAATATGCTCCACCATACGCACATAGTTATGCGTGCCGCCGGCGCGGAGCACGATGTTGCTGACAATCGCCCCGGTCGTCCAGACATTGTCGATTGCCACGCGGATCGGCAAAGAATTTGGCAAATCGGTGCGATCCAGCCACCATCCTTCGCGATCTGTCGGCTCAAACGTAATCGTCGTGGTGTTTTTTCCTGCAAAAGTTCCCGGCCCGGAAACGCTCACTGCTTTCGCAATGGTTTTTTGCTGGGTGCGCGGAGGNNCGTTGGCATTGTCAGCGGCTTTACCTTGGTCAGCCGGTTTCTCGGACTGGCGCGCGACGTGTTGATGGCCGGCTTTTTCGGCACGACCCTGCCGATGTCAGCCTTTGTCGTTGCCTTTACTATTCCCAATCTTTTCCGCCGTCTTTTCGGAGAAGGGGCGCTTTCTGCGGCCTTTGTGCCCGTGCTCGTCGAAACCCGCGATAAAGAAGGGCCGGGGCAGGCGTGGAAGCTCGCCAATAAAGTCATCACACTGACCGGGCTGATTCTGGTTTTCATCACCGTGCTGATCATTCTCGGTGCATCGGCGGGATTGCTCCTGCCCGGACTCAGCGCAAAAACAGCCCTCACGCTTTCGCTGCTGCGGATCATGATGCCCTACATGATCTTCATCTGTCTCGCCGCGGTCTCCATGGGCATTCTCAACTCGCTGCACCACTTCGCCGTTTCCGCCTTTGCTCCCGCCATATTGAACGTCTGCTGGATCCTGGCTATCGTCTGTGTGGTTCCAAGGTTTGGAAACTCGCCGGAAGAAAAAATCTACGCCGTCGCCTGGGCCNNTTCCAAGGGTCGGAAAAAAATCCGCGCATTCGAAAAATCATGCTGCTAATGGGCCCGGCAGCGCTCGGCATGGCCGTTAGCCAGATCAACGTCATGATCGATCGTTTGCTTGCGATCTGGGTCAGCCCCGCGGCGCCCGCTGCCCTTTTTTTCAGCGAGCGGCTGATCTACTTTCCGCTTGGTATTTTCGCTACGGCGCTCGGCACCGTTCTGCTGCCGGTTTTCTCCAAGCATGCTGCCAACGATAATCACGAAGAAATCCGCCTCACGGTCAGTCGTTCGCTCAAGCAGCTTTTCTACGTCATGCTGCCCGCCGCCGCAGGATTGTTTGTGCTGGCCACCCCCGTTGTGCAAATGATCTTCCAGTGGAAAACCTTTGATGCCTCATCCACCTGGATGACCGCCATTGCGCTCCAGTGCTACGCACCCGGCCTCGTCGTCTTCAGTCTCGCCAAAATTTTTGTACCGGTCTTCTACGCCATACAGGACACCCGCACACCGGTGCGCATCGCCGTCTGTGCTGTAATCATCAATCTGACGCTTAATATCATTTTCATCCTGACACTCCCGCAGGCCGTCAAACACGCCGGGATCGCCGCTGCAACGGTGATCGCTGAAGGTTTTGCGGCCGTTNNAGACTGGTGCGGGATCGGGCACAGTCTTCTACGTTACTCGCTGGCCACCATCCCCATGTGCGTCGCCGTTATCTGGGCACACGGCTGGATTTTCCAAACATTGGAAACATTGCTCTCCAATAAGTTCGCGGAAATCGGCGCGGTCGCCGGGGCCATTGCCACAGGTATGATCGTTTACCTGATTGCATCCATCCTGTTCTGCCGCCGCGAAGCCGCTCAGGTCTTCAGGGCGGTGTTGCGTCGATAAATTGCCAATGGTTGGGAAAATCATCTTCAAGTCTCCAACCCCTGCGAATTCTAATATTAATTGCAATAAAAAGCCTGTTTCCTCTTCGGTTCGATACCCTCGAACCAACTGCAAAAAGAAAAGCGCATGAGCCGGGAGCTATGAGTACCAATCGAGTTAGGCAAAGATTCCGGGGTGGGGCTTCGATTTTTTATAAAAGCTCAGGTGTTGCGGAAGCTCCCTTAGGCATTCTTCGTTATGTTCATGTTTGGCGAGCGGAAGCGCTTTCTTCACGGCGGCCACGGCGGCTTTAAAGTCGCCGCTTTCTGCCTGAGCTGCTGCCAGAATCATGAAGGTTTCTGCATCGTTGGAACCCATCTGAATGGCCCGTTCAATCAGTTCCAGTGCTTTGCGTCCGTCGCGCGCCTGCGAGTTGCGATCCGTCGACAGCTTCCAGGCTTTTTCTTTGAGAATGGACGGGGAGTTCATATCAGCACGTTCCATTTCCGTGGAGCCATCGGGATTGACTTTGATAATCTCGGTGATGCTTTTATCCAGTTTAATTCCCGCGGAATTGAATTTTTGTTCAAGAGAAACTTTATCAACGGCTTTCAAATAGGCTTCCCGGGGAGCGATGATCCCGTCCTGTACCAGCTGGAACAGGCTGTCGGTGAAAGAGCGCATGCCGACGTTATAGCCAGTTTGGATTGCGGTCGGAAGCTGGTGGGTTTTCTGGTCGCGAATATTGGCGCGGACTCCGGATGTGGCCAGCAGGATTTCAGCGGCGGCAACCCGTCCGCCGTCCATGCGTTTGCAGAGCGTTTGTGCAACGACACCAGTTAACGTATTGGCCAATAGGGTGCGAATCTGGTTTTGGCGGTCACCGGGAAACTTATCTATAATGCGATCGATGGTGGAGGTGGCGGTATTGGTGTGCAAGGTGGCGAAAACCAAATGTCCAGTTTCGGCGGTTTCGAGCGCGATTTCGGTGGTTTCGAGGTCGCGCATTTCG
>DINM01000040.1:377-1757 GCA_002423675.1 Verrucomicrobia bacterium UBA5540 | reverse complement strand
AAATTCGCGCCGGTTGTGTTCGGGCATGCAATCAAACAGCAAGGACTCATTGGTGTCCGGCGTCAGGATCGGAAATTCACTTAAAAATTGCATTTCACCGTCAACGCGTATGCAGGGGCAGTAGTTGGCAGAAAGATGCAGATCACTGGCGCCGCGTTCGACAGCGAGTTTCAACAGTTCATCTAGTCGGTTCACGTTGTGCTCCTAACAGGGTTATTCGGGGGCGTTCCGTTGTGATGCTTGTAAAAATAGCAGGATGCATTCCAAAACGGTATTAAAAAACCGATACTTTTAAAAGAGGTAAAGCCTTGACGTGCCGGGCACTTTGCTGATTAATGCTTGCTTTTCGCCTAGTATGGGATTTTTGTACCCCGCTCATGAATCGGAGATTTAGATGACCAAAAAGAAGACTGTTGCTGCAAAGAAAATCAGTAAGAAGAAACCGGCTCCGGCGCCCAAAAAAGGCGAGGCCAAAGCGGTAAAGAAGGCACAGCCCGCCAAAAAGGCAGCGGTCAAAAAAAGNNGCAGATGCGAAAAAAGAACACTTGCCGAAAATTTCAGTTCCGAAGGATGAGACACAGGAAGTTCCGGAACTCGATGCTCTGTCGCCTCAACCGGAGGATCTTCCCGTTTCGGTTATGCAGCGCGAAGAACGTAATGAGAAGATCAAAGAACTGATCGCTCTCGCTCAGGAACACGGTTTTCTCACAAATGAAGATATTGAAGAGGCGCTTCCTGAAGATCTCGTAGTTCCCGAAGATGCCGAGAAGGTCGTCGCCCTGCTCAAAAGCATGGAAGTGGAAATTATCCGTTCCGACGATGTTGAAGATTTTAAAGCGCGCATGGAAAAAGANNAAATGGGGCAAGTGCCGTTGCTGACCCGTGAGCAGGAAGTCGAAATTTCCAAACGTATCGAAGAAGCCGAGCTGAATACCACCAGCCTGTTCAATCGGATTGGCTGTGCGACCGAGGCCTATCTCGGTGTCATTGAAAAAATTGAAACCGGCAAGCAGCGCTTTGACCGCGTTGTCAGCGATAAACACGTCGAATGCCGCGAAGACTACTTCGGCGTCCTTCCCAAAGTTTTGCAGGGAATTCACCGAAATCAGGAACTGGCCGGTAAATATTTCCACGAGTCCGTTCACGGCAAGAGCAAAGCGGATCGCGAAAAAAGCAAAAAACTGTTCGACAGTGCGCAGACACGCCTTGCCGACTATTTCCGCCAGCTCTACTTCAAGCAGAAAGCCATTGAAGATATCGTTCCGCAGGTTGATTCGTATCACAAAGAAATTCAAACCCTGTTGAGCGAACTGGATAAACTTGAAAAAAGCCGTTCGAAGACCGCCGCCGAAAAAATTCGTGATGCCCGCAAACGCCTTC
>DINM01000040.1:0-185 GCA_002423675.1 Verrucomicrobia bacterium UBA5540 | reverse complement strand
CGATCTCGCTGCAGGCCCCGATTGGCGACAGCGACGACACCAGTTTTGGCGACTTCATCGAAGACAAGTCGGCCGAAAACCCGTCCGAAATGACCGCCTTCAGTCTATTACGCGAAAAAATCGGCGACGTGCTCGAAACACTCACTGCCCGTGAACAGGAAGTGCTCACACTTCGTTTTGGTCTA
>DINM01000056.1:2347-8496 GCA_002423675.1 Verrucomicrobia bacterium UBA5540 | reverse complement strand
GACTTCAACGGCGGGCATTTGCTCTTCGGGCGAGCCGATGCTGCAATGGATCCCCAGACGAGTGCATCCGCGCATCAGTGAATGAGTGACGTTGTTGAAGCCGTCGCCGAAATAAGCCAACTTGAGCCCTTTGAGCGTGCCCTTCTTTTCCTGAATGGTCAGCAGGTCGGCCAGAATCTGGCAGGGATGGCTGTCGTCGGTCAGCGCGTTGATGACGGGAATCGTGGCGTACTCGGCCATTTTGAGCAGGTCTTCGTGATGAAACAGGCGCGCCATGACGATGTCGCACATGCGACTGATGACTTTGATCGAGTCTTCGATGGTTTCTTTACCGCCACCCATGGGCGAGGTACTCATGTCGTAATAGATGGCGTGCCCGCCGAGCTGGGTCGCACCGATTTCAAATGAGAGGCGTGTCCGAAGGCTGGGTTTTTCGAAAATCATCAGCAGGGTTTTCTGCTTCAGCGCCTTGTGGTAATTGTTGGGATCGGCTTTGACCCTGGCGGCCAGCTCCAGCACGTCGAGGATTTCCTGCGCGCTCCAGTCTTTGAGTGAGATGAGGTGTTTCATAGTTGGTGCTCCTTACAATAGTCGCGAACCGCACCGTCGCAACCAAAGATACTTAAAATCAGCGCGGCACGAATCCACATGCCGTTGCGCACCTGGCGCCAATACACCGCGCGCGGGTCGCCGTCGACCGCCGGATCGATTTCGAGCCGGCGCGGAAGCGGATGCATGATGACGGCTTTTTTTCCGAGAATGTTCAAATGCTCCTTCGTGAAATAATAAGCGGCGGTGTTGATGCGACTGCTTTCGTTGTCGACATCCCACTCGTCCTGAATGCGGGTCATGTAAATTGCGTCCACGTCCGGAATCACTTTGGCAAAGTCGTGACTGATTTCGTACGGCATGCCGGCCGCATCGAGCTGTTTGAGGATGTCGTCGCCGATCTGCAGTTCGGGCGGCGCCACGAAGTAAGCTTNNGAAGCCACGCCAGCGAACGCACGGTGCGTCCGCGTTTCAGGTCGCCGACAAAGGCAATCTTTTTGCCGTCGATACCGCCGATATCTTCAAAGCTGCGGGCCAGCGTGTAGATGTCGAGCAGCGCCTGCGTCGGGTGCTGGTCTTTACCGGAACCAGCGTTGACCACCGGAACGGGACGCGATGTATTCGAGAGCATCCACGCGATGCGCTCCGCGAAGCCGCCCGCCGGATGGCGCATGATGATGAGGTCCGCATAGGAACTGAACGTCCGCACAGAGTCTTCCGGCGACTCCCCTTTCATTTCACTCGATGTGGCGCTGTCGCGCACATTCATGGTTTGCAGGCCGATGATCTGGCAGGCGGAATAAAACGAGAGATAGGTGCGGCTCGAAGGCTGGGCAAAATAGAGCATGGCCCGTTTGTCAAACAGCTGCCGCTGCAGGAAAGCGCTGCCGTCGCGAGTCTTGGCGGTACGGCGCACGCAGGTGGCCAGTGTGCAGAGATCTTCGAGCATCGGACGGTTGAACTGCTGAGCAACCAGCGCATGATAGGTGCGATTGTTTTCAACAAAATAAGGGGCCTTTTCAATAGAGCTCAGACTGCTGAACTCGTCCCATCGAATCTGATTCAATATCGCCGTTTTAGTCATGAAGCCTCCGGTTTCCAAACGCTGGAAGCCCTATATGCCATTTTTTCCAAGGTTTGGAAACTTTTCGGACGAATTTTCCAACCCTTGAAAAACGATATTGGGCCAATCAGTTCGCCGACGGACGACATTTAATCCAGCAAGTGGTGAGTGCGAAAAGAATCAGATTACAAAAAACCCCGACGACGAGACCGTCCATTCCGGTCGATTTGCGGAAAAAGGCATTCCAAAGAAGCATACCGGCCACTCCGCCAGAAGCGCCTGCAATAAAGCCACCCCGAGAAGTCGACCGGCCAAGTAAAACGGCCGCCAGCGGAACGACAATAATCGGCGCCCAGAAATTATAGGCAACGATCAGAATATCCAGAACACTGCGAATTTTGATGGCAAATACAATGGCGAGCAATCCGGTCAGCGCGTTAACCCATTTTGCAATCAGCAACTGCGTGTGCGATTTCATCGGAGTACGGCGCAACGGCAGAATAATATCCTGAACACATCCGGTGGCGGCACCGTTGAGGAAAGAGTCGGCCGAAGACATCACAATGGAAATTATGCCGGCCACCACAATGCCGCGCAATCCGATCGGCAGACAGGTTTGGATCACATACGGCATGGCTAGGTTCGCATCCAGATCGGGTTTAAGCGCCAGCGCAACCAGTCCGATAGAACCGGTAACAGCAAAAAACGGAACAGAGAAAATCCCGCTGTACCATGTTCCGCGGGCGGTGGTTTTGGGATCACGGCCGATGAACAAACGCTGCACATATGGCGGAACCAGCGTTTCGCCAAGCACAAACGTAAGAAACAGCGAGATGAACGCAACGAGGCCCATTCCCGGGGCGGGAATGGAGAAATGCCCCGCGGGTAATTTTGCCAAAACCGCTTCAGGGCCTCCGACTTTCATAATGCCAAAAATCAGAGCCGTCGGAATGCCGGTAGCCAGGACGATAAACTGAACGACATCTGTCAAGACAACTGCGCGCATTCCACCCACTGTTGAATAGGTAATGACAATCCCGCAGCCGATCAAAATTCCGACCACAGGGGAAACTCCCAAAAAGACGTTAAAAACGATTCCCATCGCACCGACCTGTGCGCCGACAATTCCGGCGCATAACAAAACGGAAAAGAAGCCGGTTACAACCTGTCCGGTCTTACCGTAGGCAGAGCGCATGACATCGCCAGTTGAGAGTGCCTGTGAAAAACGTCCCATCCGGGGCGCAATAAACTTCGCGACCAGCATCTCTTTAAGACTGAATCCCCAGAGCGCAACAATATTGACAACTCCGAACAGAAACACCTTCTCGGCGTTTCCGGTAGAAAATCCGCCGCCGATAAATGTGGCAGACAGCGTGGCAAAAACAATCCATGCGGGATAGGCTCGACCGGCGACAGAAAACTCTTCCAAATTACGAAGGCGGCGACCCCCTAGAACTCCCACAATTAAAATAACGAGCAGATAAAGAGCAACAATCGCATTATCAATCAGCATGGAGTTCTCCGCGGTTTTTTAATAAGTCCCTCATGGAGAGAAAAAAACAAAGTGGCAGAATCTATCCGCCTCGACAAGAGCAGAACGGAGGGATCCCTACCGGTAAGTCTAAACCGACAGATCGCCGGCCCAGATGGTGGAAAGATTTCCCGATTCGTCGCGCAGCAGCAGTTCGCCGTTTTCGCCGAAGCCGGAAAGAATGCCTGTGCGAAATGCGCTGCCATCGCGCACGGTAACAGTTTTTCCAATATTTGGAACTTTGGCCTCCCAGTTTTTCCGAACCTTGGAAAACCCGCCCAAGACCCACTCGTCGAGCCGGACGGAAAGGTGCTTCAACAGGTTGGCGAGCAGGTCGTCCACGTTCGCGCGTCGACCGGTTTCGATCAAAACCGATGTGGCGGGCTGATCGATATGATCTGCGCTCTGCATATTTACGTTGAGGCCAATGCCGATAATCAGCCCCTGAGAAATCCGTTCCGCAAGAATTCCGCAAATCTTTCGACCGTTAACCAAGACATCATTCGGCCATTTCAAAGAAGCCTCAACTCCTTCTTCTTCAAGCACTTCAGCCACCGAAACGGCCGCGGCCATCGTCGCAGAGGGCCACTTGTTCGTTTCAATCTTATCCGAGAGGAGCAAGGAGAATGTCAAATTCTCGTTGGCTGAAGAGAGCCATTCGCGCGCCATTCGCCCGCGTCCCTGCGTCTGTTCCCGGGCAGCAACCACCGTCCCTGACGGGAGTTGGTCCTTCAATTCCACCAGCTCCTTTAAAAAGGTGTTGGTGGAAGGAAGCCGCTCATACCAGTTGACGTTAAATTTCATACCGTTTTGTCTTCTGCATTTTCTCTTTGTTTTCGCTCGCACGGTCAGGGTCATTCCCGTACAAAGCAGGCTATTTTAATGCGTTCATAAAGCAAAGGAAGAACTATGAGAGAGGGTTTGGTTTTACTGGTTGTAGGAATGGGGACGGTTTTTGCGTTCCTGATTCTTCTGGTTCTCGCGATGCAGAGCACCGCAGTATTCTTTAAGAAATTTGCGCATCTCTTTCCTGAAGAGGTTGCGAAAACGTCCGCGCCGGTCGCCAATCCGGCGGTTGCCATTGCTGTTGCACTGGCTGCAATCCGGGCTAAAAAAGGCTGATTAATTTAAAAATCAAGGAGTAAACGATGGCTAAAAAGACAATTCATATTATGAACACCGCGTTCCGTGACGGCTTTCAATCCGCCTACGGTGCCCGCGTATTGACCGAAGACTTTCTCCCGGCAGTTAAAGCCTGCGTAGAAGCCGGACAAACCCATTTCGAAGCCGGCGGCGGCGCCCGTTTCCAGGCTCCGTTCTTCTACTGCAATGAATCCGCGTTCGATATGATGGACAAATTTCGCGCCGCGGCCGGCCCCGATGCCGACCTGCAGACGCTCGGCCGCGGGATCAACGTGGTGGGCCTCGACTCCCAGTCGCGTGACATCATCGACCTGCACGCCAAGATGTTCAAAAAACACGGCATCACCACGATCCGTAACTTCGACGCGCTCAATGACGTCAACAACCTGTTCGATTCCGGCAAATCGATCAATGCACACGGCCTCAAGCACGAAGTCGTGGTGACCATGATGGAACTGCCGCCCGGCTGTTCCGGCGCGCACGATGTCGCCTTCTACCAGAAGACCCTCGAAGAAATTATGAAAGCCGGCGTTCCGTTCGACAGCGTCTGTTTCAAAGATGCATCCGGAACCTCCACACCGAAAAAAGTCTACGAGACCATCCAGATGGCCCGCAAGATGCTTCCAAGCGAAACCAAACTGGTTTTCCACTCCCACGAAACCGCCGGTGTTGGAACCATCGGCTATATCGCCGCCATCAAAGCCGGTGCCGATCAGGTCGACTGCTCCATGGCCCCGGCCTCCGGCGGAACCTGCCAGCCCGACGTCTCCACTCTGTGGCACGCCCTGCGCGGGGAAGACTACGAACTCGATATCGACATCGACAAGATGATGCACGCCGAAACCGTCTTCAAAGAGTGCATGGCCGACTACTTCATGCCGCCGGAAGCCAAAGCGGTTGAGCCCATGATTCCGTGGTCGCCGATGCCCGGCGGCGCATTGACCGCCAACACCCAGATGCTGCGTGATAACGACATCATGGATAAATACGAAGACTGCATCAAAGCGATGGGCGAAGTGGTTCGCCGCGGCGGATTCGGAACCTCCGTTACGCCGGTTTCGCAGTTCTACTTCCAGCAGGCCTTTAACAACGTCATGTTCGGCCCGTGGGAAAAAATCGCCGAAGGCTACGGCAAAATGGTTCTGGGTTACTTCGGAAAAACTCCGTGCGAACCCGATCCGGAAATCGTCAAACTCGCTTCTGAAAAACTCAGCCTCGAACCGACCACCGAAAACCCGGTCGATATCAACGACCGCGATCCGAACAAGGGTGTGGACGCCGCCAAAAAAATGCTCACTGAAGCCGGCATTACCGACCTGTGCGAAGAAAACATCTTCATCGCGGCCGCCTGTAAACAAAAAGGCATCGACTTCCTGCTCGGCAACGCCAAAGTCAACGGCGTGCGCAAAGGCGCTCTCACGCCGAAAACCGAAGCCGCGGCTCCGGGTGGCGACGGCGCTTACACCGTCACCGTTGACGGCAAAAAATTCGCCGTTGAAGTCAAAGGCGACAAGGCCAAGGTCAACGGAAAAGACTACAGCATTGATGTGGCTGACGGCGTGAAAACCGCTTCAAGCGGCGTGGCTCATGTCTCTGCGGACTCCATCGAGGTGAAAGCCCAGATGCCCGGAAAAATCATGAAGATCAACGTTACGGACGGCAGCCATGTTACCGCAGGTGAAGTCCTGCTCGTCATGGAAGCCATGAAAATGGAAGTCGAAATCAAAGCCCCGTCCGAAGGCGCCATCACATCCATCGCCGTCTCGGTCGGCGACCAGGTGGCCTCCGGTCAAGCGCTCGCTTCCATTAACTAACAGGAGATTTTCACCCATGTTCAGCCAAACGAAAAAAACGATCGGGCAG
>DINM01000056.1:347-2292 GCA_002423675.1 Verrucomicrobia bacterium UBA5540 | reverse complement strand
CGCACGGCTTGCTCCCCGAGGGTGCCGGACAATTCGTGATGATCCTCGTCGGGCTCCTCCTGATCTATCTGGCCATCGCCAAAGGCTTCGAACCCTTGTTGCTGCTTCCGATCGGATTCGGCGCCATTCTCACCAACATTCCGGCCGCCGGAATCGCGATGGGACCGATGCCGGGACAGCCTGCCGGATTTCTCTACTACTTCTACACCGTCGGGGTGCAGTCCGGAGTCTTCCCGCTGCTCATCTTTATGGGTGTGGGCGCCATGACCGACTTCGGCCCGCTGCTCGCCAACCCGAAAACCGCCCTGCTCGGCGCCGCCGCACAGTTCGGCATTTTCATTGCCCTGCTCGGTGCACTCTGGNNCGGCCATCAACTTCAATCTGCAGGATGCCGCCTCCATCGGGATTATCGGAGGAGCAGACGGACCCACCGCCATCTTCCTGTCCTCTCGACTGTCGCCCAACCTGCTCGGGGCCATCGCCGTGGCCGCCTACTCCTACATGGCACTCGTACCGATTATTCAGCCGCCGATTATGCGGCTGTGCACCACCAAAGCAGAGCGCGCCATCGAAATGAAGCAGCTGCGCCATGTGACCAAAATTGAAAAAATTATCTTCCCGCTGCTCGTTCTGATCCTCTGCATTCTGCTCCTGCCGTCAGCCACCCCGCTGATCGGAATGCTCATGCTCGGGAACCTGATGAAAGAATCCGGCGTGGTCGATCGTCTGTCGGACACCGCGCAGAATGCGCTGATCAATATCGTAACCATCATGCTCGGTCTGGCTGTCGGCTCCAAACTGGCGGCGGACAAATTCCTGAATGCCAACACGCTGGGTATTTTGGCGCTGGGTCTGATTGCCTTCTGTATCGGAACCGCCGCCGGGGTGCTGCTGGCCAAACTGATGAACAAAATCTGCAAAGATCAGATCAATCCGCTCATCGGCTCCGCCGGGGTCTCCGCCGTACCGATGGCTGCGCGCGTCTCCAACAAAGTCGGCCTCGAAAGCAATCCGCACAACTTCCTGCTCATGCACGCCATGGGCCCGAACGTCGCCGGGGTTATTGGATCGGCCGTCGCCGCCGGGGTACTCCTCGCTCTCTGCGGAAACTAACCGTTTCCAAACCCTCGATCCTGAAAAGAGCGCCGCACCCCGGCGCTCTTTTTATTTTCGTGTATTTCGTGTGTTTCGTGGTTAACAATCTCTCCCACATGAACGCTAAGAAGATTCATATCATCGGCATCGGCGGAACGGGGATGAACGGCGTCGCGCAACTGGCCGCTTGCCCCGCCGAAGGCCTTGGGGCGCATGCCGGCTATGAGGTCACCGGCTCTGACCGCGCGACCGGCCTTCCTATTTTCCAATGTTTGGAAAAGATCGGCATCCGCATCGTCCCGCAAGACGGCTCCGGCATTACCGCTGACACCGACTTCGTCGTNNCCATCGAATCCGAAAATCCGGACATCGTGAAGGCGAAAGAGCTGAACATCCCCCTTTTGCATCGCGCCGACATGCTGGCAAAACTCTGCGAAGGCAAAGAGGTCATCGCCGTCGCCGGAACCGCAGGCAAATCCACCGTCACCGGACTGCTCGGCTGGATCTTTGCCTGTCTCGGCAAAGATCCGACCGTCTATTGCGGCGCGATCATCAACAACTTTAGAAGCAGCATCCGCTATGGAAAAACTGGGCCGTGGATTATCGAAGCCGACGAAAGCGATAAATCGTTCCTCAAGTTTCATCCGAAACACGCCATCATCACCAACATCGCTGAAGACCATTTCTCTCTCGACGAACTCCACAAACTGTTTACTCAGTTTGAGTCTCAGGTGTCGGGTGTCGTAGTTAAAAAAGCCGAACGGTTCGATGTAAAAGTTCCAATGCTTGGAAAACACAACGTCGAGAACGTCAACAACGCTCTGACGCTCTGCAAAGAACTCGGACTCGA
>DINM01000056.1:0-255 GCA_002423675.1 Verrucomicrobia bacterium UBA5540 | reverse complement strand
TTTCCAAACCTTGGAAAAACGGCTTCTCGAAGAAGGCCTGCCGGTTCTCGGTATGGGTGCCCGCGATCCGGAACTGCCTCTTTTCGCCCGCAGGCTTGCCTCAAAACTCAAATAAAGTAACATCGCCGCCCTTATGAGCTTTAAAATTTATAACACGATGAGTCGCGCGCAGGAGGAGCTGAAACCTCTGAAAGACAACCACGTCCGCATGTACACCTGCGGCCCGACGGTTTACAACTATGCCCATATCGGCAA
>DINM01000158.1 GCA_002423675.1 Verrucomicrobia bacterium UBA5540 | reverse complement strand
AGCAATGGCTGAAAGAATCCAGTCCCGACCTGAAGCAGATGGATGCGATGATCCGAAATGCAACGGACTCCGCCGCACTGGCGCATAAAGAGCGCTATCCCGACATCATGCTCGGACTGGAAACTACGCAGACCGGCGAAGCCCGCATGGGTGGAGTGCCGGACAGCGGCAAAGATCCAGTGATGGCCTCTGTTTCCATCAACATTCCGATCCATTTCGGCAAACTGAAAGCCGGAGAGCAGCAGGCTGCTTATCGCCGTGTTGCCGCAGAGGATCAGCGTGCAGAGACCCAAAACAACCTGAAGGCCGATTTACAGATGGCACTCTATAACTTCCGCGACGCGGAACGGAAGATCAATCTCTACAGCGACACGCTGGTTCCCAAAGCTCAGCAGTCGCTGGAAACAACCCGCGAGAGCTTTGAATCGGGCAGTGTCAGTTTCACCTCGCTGATTGATGCCGAGCGCACTCTGCTGGAATTTCAATTGTCCGCCGACCGCGCACGCGCCGACCGCGAAACCCGTTTGGCCGAAATTGAAATGCTGACCGGGCACGATTTGTAAACAGGAGCTCATTATGAAATCGTTCGTTGCCGCTTTTTTTTCCAAACATTGGAAAACAAAAAAGCCGCTCCGGTACCGGAGCGGCAGCTTGTTAGAATTTCCAGCTGACGCCGAGGGTGGCGCTGTTCTGGTACATGCTGATCTTGGTTCCGCCTCCGGCTGGCGGCGCGTTGTTGTCGGTGAGTTCTTCGTTGAAGGCATGTACGTAGGCAAAGTGGAGGGTGAATTTGTCGAATTCGTAGGAGGCGCCGCAGGCCGCATGAGTTTTGATGATGGCAGGGAACAGCGAGTTGGCAAAGGCTTTGTCTTTTTCGATCGGCGAGTTGCCGGTGGAAAATCCGGTGCGCAGGGTGAGGCGGTCGGTAACGTTCCAGGTGAGGCCGGCTTTGACGATGCGCTGATTCTGCCAGCCGAACTGATCACCGAGCGTGTCGAGCCGGTTCCAGCCGATCCAGCGGTAGTCGAGCGCGACTTCCAGATTGGTGCGGACGTTGTAAGCGAGGCCGACGGTGATCTGTTCCGGCAGGTTGAGCGAGTCGTTGAGCAGGGTTTTGTATTCGTCGAATTTCGTCATGTGCTGCTCGCTCATATAGCTGGCACCAATTTTCAGGCGATCGCCGATTTTCTGATTGATCCCGATGATGGCGCCGACGCCGACCGCTTCGTCCCACTTTCCGGATTGTGAAACGGAGCCGTTGAACATATCGGTTTGAAAACGAGACAGCACGAAAATCGGTCCGGCACCGATGCTCAGACCGTTATCAAAGGCATGTGCATAGGTGGCTGTCATTTTGGCGATGGACAGTTGGGTCATGCGATCCTGCTGGCCGAAGATCCGCGGCTGATTATAATCCACGCCCATGCCGCTGGTACCGTAGATCCCGAATCCAAGATAGCCCCGCTCACCATGGCAGCATCCAAAGGAGGTGCTGATGGAGGGGATAACAAACGCGGAGCTATCGGTCTGTTTTCCCGCTCCGGGGTTGGCGGACGAATTGATGGTGCGCACCGGCGCGAAATACTGGAAAGAGGCATCCACGCCGCGTTTCACATCCGTCAGGCCGGCCGGGTTGAGAATAAGCCATGTGGAATCTTTAGCAGATGCGACGCCGGCCCCGGCGGTACCCTGCTGCACCGGCCCGATGCCGACCAGATTGATTCCTTCGGTTGCTTCGACCGTAGCAGCGGCGACCATCAGTGCCGCCAGGGCAATCCATTTCTTTATCATCCGTGTCTCCGCTAAATCGTTTTCGATCCGGGTACTCAAAGCGCCCATTAAAAAGCAAAGCTGAATTTAAAAGCGAGAATTTAGTTGTTTTAATTTTAGAACATTATAATTTTCTAATCTTNNGGAACAATGAATAATCAGGAACGTGAAATGACAGCCGAGGTGCTGAAGGCGCTGGCCCATCCGGTGAGGCTGGGTGTGGTTGAAATTCTGGCAGACGGTGAAAAGACCTGCACCGAACTTTTTGAACAGCTTGGTTGCAGTCAGTCGCTGATGTCACAACAGCTCAAGATCCTTTGTCAACAGGGGCTGATTTCCATCCGCAGGGAGGGAACGCAGAAATACTGCGCGCTGCAGAATCCTGATTTTCTGAAGCTGTTCGACTGTATGCACAAGCATCTGCGCACCTTTCTTCATTTTAAGGATTAACTGAAAAGGAGTTTTGAATATGAACGCGAAAAAAATTGTCATCATTGGCGGAGTCGCCGGCGGAGCCAGCGCGGCGGCGCGCGCCCGGCGGCTGAGCGAGACTTCGGAAATTATTCTGCTCGAGCGCGGGCCGTATGTTTCATTCGCCAACTGCGGCCTGCCGTATCACATCGGCGGCGAAATCGAAGATCGCGACCGGTTGCTGGTCACCACGCCGGAACAACTTCGCACCCGCTTCCACATCGACGTGCGCACGCGCAACGAAGTCACCGCGATTGACCCTGCGAAAAAAGAGGTCGAAATCAAAAATCTTGAAAGCGGCGAAGTTTNNGTACGACAACCTCGTTCTCAGTCCCGGCGCCGAGCCGATGCGTCCACCGATTCCCGGCATCGAAAGCGCGAAAGTTCTATCGCTCCGCAACATGGAAGACATGGCCCGCATCATTCAGACGCTCGACTGCGAACAGCACGCGGCTGTCATCGGCGGCGGCTACATCGGCCTAGAAATGGCCGAGGCTTTGCGCCGGCGCGGCGTTGCAACGACACTGATCGAGCTTGCGCCTCAGGTGATGGGCCCCGCCGATCCGGAAATGGTTTCGATTCTTCATCAGGAGCTGACCATCAACGGAGTTGATTTGCGTTTGGGCATTTCCGTCACCGCTTTTTCCGAAACGGATAAAGGGCTGAAGCTCACGCTGAGTTCCGGCGAAACGCTGNNAAACGCTGAACACCGGCATTGCCGTTCTGGCGATCGGTGTAAAACCCGAAACGGCACTGGCCAAAGCGGCGGGGCTTGAACTCGGCCCGCGCGGCGGCATCAAAGTCAACGACCGCATGCAAACGTCGGATGAAACCATTTATGCCGTCGGCGACGCAGTCGAAGTCATCGATTTCATCACCCGGCAGCCTGCGCTCATTCCGCTGGCCGGCCCGGCCAACCGGCAGGGACGCATTGCCGCCGACAATATGTTCGGTCGCGACTCGCGTTATAAAGACACGCAGGGCACCGCTATCTGCAAGGTCTTTAATCTTGCGATCGGGATGACCGGTCTCAGTGAAAAAGCCGCCAAGCGCGCGGGCATTGCTTTTGAAAAAGTGTATGTCCATCCGTCCAGCCACGCCTCGTACTATCCGGGCGCCGCGCCGCTCAGCATCAAAATGCTCTTCGATCCGCAGAGCGGTAAAGTGCTCGGCGCGCAGGCCGTCGGTTCGGACGGCGTGGATAAACGCATCGACGTTTTTGCCGTCGCCATCCGCGCCGGGCTGACGGTTTACGATCTCGAAGAACTCGAGCTCTCCTACGCGCCGCCGTTCGGCTCGGCCAAAGATCCTGTCAATTTTGCCGGGTTTGTCGCGGCCAATTCACTGCGCGGCGATGTGAAGCTCTGTCAGGTTGATGATCTGATCAAGCCGGCACTGCATCAGAAAATACTGGACGTCCGTACACCGGAAGAATTTGCCGCTGGCACGATTCCCGGCGCGAAAAACATTCCGGTGGATGAACTGCGCGACCGGCTCGGCGAGCTTTCCAAAGAAAAGGAATACCTCGTTTTCTGCCGCGTCGGAGTCCGTGGTTATCTCGCCTGCCGCATGCTGACGCAGAACGGATTCAACTGCCGCAATCTTACCGGCGGGTACATCACCTATCAGCGGACGGTTGGAATGCTTGCCGCGGAGATGCCCGAAAACCATAAGCCGGAAAACGATTCGGACGATCAGAAGTTCCAAACCTCGGAAAAGGAGATGTCAGTGAAACTTGTTAAAACAATCAACGCCTGCGGCATGCAGTGCCCCGGCCCGATCCTTCAGCTCAAAAACGCACTGGACGAAGTAAAAGAAGGTGAAGCGGTTTGCATCACCGCCACCGACCCCGGCTTTGTCGCTGACGCACCGGCGTGGTGCAACACCACCGGCCACGAACTGGTTTCGATCGAACCGGTTGAAAAGGGCGCTTACCGTGCCACGGTCATCAAGCGTGCGCATGCTACGGGCGGGATTCCAATGTCTGGAAAACGGGCGATGACCAATGTCGTTTTCTGTAACGATTTCGACAAAGCGATGGCTGCGTTCATCATCGCCAACGGCGCTGCCTCCGCGGGCTATGAAGTAACGCTCTTTTTCACCTTTTGGGGTATCAACATCCTGCGGAAGTCCGGCCCGGTCGTGGCGAAGAAAAACCTGATCGAAAAAATGTTCGGCATCATGATGCCGAAAGGTGCGAACAAACTGACGCTCTCCAAAATGAATATGGCGGGCATGGGGCTGGCGATGATCAAAGGCATTATGAAACACAAAAACGTGATGACGCTTCAGGAGCTGATCGCTCAGGCGAAATTCAGCGGCGTCAAACTGGTCGTTTGCACCATGAGCATGGATCTGATGGGCATAAAGAAAGAAGAACTGATCGACGGAGTTGAAGAGGGCGGCGTGGCGATGTATATCGACCACCTCAGCCGTTCCGGCGCCAACCTGTTTATTTCATAAAAAATGATTTTTCGTTTTGAATGCCGGAAGGATTCCTTCCGGCATTTTTTTGCATGGACGAGATGTTAGATCCTGACTACTGTTTTTTCATGAAAACGCGTCATTTCTATCTTGTTGTTGTTCTTGCACTCACGGGTTATCTCCCCGCTGCGGAGTCGGTCGAGTCTTCGAAGATCTATCTCTGGCCGGATCGGACGGATCATTTAACTGAACGCGAAATGCCTGATCATTCGGGGGGTATTACTCGCATCACAGATATCACCAGGCCTTCTATTACGGTGTATTCGGCCAAGAGCAGTTCTCCGGTTCCGGCTGTCATGGTTTGTCCCGGCGGCGGTTACGGGATTCTAGCGATCAACCTGGAAGGCACTGAGATTGCGGAATGGCTCAACTCGATCGGGGTCACTGCGGTTATTTTGAAATACACGGTACCGAATAACCGGAACGCTGCACTGCAGGACGCGCAACGCGCGATGGGGCTGATTCGCTTTCACAGCAAGGAGTGGAACATCAACCCCGATCAATTGGGCGTGATTGGATTTTCCGCAGGTGGGCATCTTGCGGCCTGCTTGAGTAATAACGATCATGGGCGAACCTATGAGCCGGTTGATGAGGCCGATCAATTAAGCAGCCGCCCCGATTTTACGATGCTGATCTATCCGGCTTATCTGGGGGATGCGAACTACAAACTTTCTCCCGAGGTCAAGGTGACAACCAATACCCCGCCAGCTTTTATCGTTCAGGCACAGAATGATCGAAAATACATCAATAGCAGCATCGCCTACTATCTAGCGCTCAAGAAGCAGAACATTCCCGCCGAGTTGCACCTGTTTCCTGACGGCGGACATGGATTCGGTTTGCGTCCCTCTGATAAAGACGCTTCACATTGGCCGGAACTGGCTGAACGCTGGCTGAAGAACCCGGTCTTAACCCCTTTAAAATAAAAAAGGAGAGACATTATGGCACGGATTATCAATAAAGAAGAATGTATCAACTGTGGCGCGTGTGAACCGGTTTGTCCGGTCGAATGCATCTCTGAAGTGGCTGACAAACGCTTCATTAAAGCCGAAGAGTGCATCGACTGCGGCGCGTGCGAACCCGTCTGCCCCGTCAGTTGCATTTCTGAAGCCTGAGTGTTTCCAATGGTTGGAACCGTTGACGTCTGTTTTTTCCAACCATTGGAAAATTAAACCGGCCAGTGCGGCGGATAGGGTGCTTTAATCACGATTTC
Source organism: Verrucomicrobia bacterium UBA5540 (assembly GCA_002423675.1). GTDB lineage: Bacteria > Verrucomicrobiota > Kiritimatiellia > Kiritimatiellales > Tichowtungiaceae > Tichowtungia. The sequence continues at coordinate 25,781 of DINM01000158.1, read as the reverse complement.
TTTTTTTGTGACCGGATGGATCACCGTCAGGCGCGCGTGATGCAGGGCGATGGCACCGCCGGGCAGTTTGATTTTTGAACCGTACTTTTCATCGCCGAGAATCGGGCGGCCGATGGCGGCGAGTTGCGCGCGGATCTGGTGGTAGCGTCCCGTGTGCAGCTGGATTTCCAACAAGGTATAAGCGCCGGGTGAGGTCGCCCGGCCTACAGATGCGGAATGGGTTGTAGGCCGGGTGACCTCACCCTGCGTAATGATGCGATAATCAAGCAGGCATTCCTTTGCATCCGGAGCGCCTCCGGTTGCGACTTTAGCGTGATAATCGTCGTGCGTCAGAAAATGGCGCAGCGAGCCTTCGTTCTGAGGCGGCGCGCCGGAAACCACGGCGTGATAAATTTTGGTGAACTTGTGCGCGCGCATATCGGCGTTGAGGCGGGAGAGCGCTTTGTCGGTGCAGGCGAAAAGGACGATGCCGCTGACCACTTGATCGAGCCGGTGGACAGCGTGCAAAAAAACGTTGCCCGGTTTGCCTTTGATCTCTTTGAGGTATGCTTTAGCGCGGTCTTCGAGGTTGTCTCTGTCTGTTCCGCTTGGCTGTGTCAGGAGTCTGGACGGTTTATTCGCCGCCAGCAGGTGATTGTCGTGATAAAGTACGTCGAGATCCATGTCGCAGAGTGTGCCAAGGTCGCATGATTTCTCCAAAGAAATTCGTGTTATTCATCCCGGGCTTCTCTATATTCCGAGGCTGTTTAAACGGGGTTTGTACTCAAGGATAATTTTTATGGGGAAAATAGTTCCAATCGAAACACTGGGCGAGTGCAGGTATGACTCGCCGTTCAAGGCGAAGCGGCAGCACTTTTTCTACGACGATAACGGCGTCATCTGCCAGGTTCACACAAAGGATTTTGAGCAGGGCACATCGGTGGACGATGTCGAATATTTCCAGCGGGCGGGCGCCCGCGAAAAAATTTATTTTAATCCGGACGAAGTGACCGTTGGTGTGGTGACCTGCGGTGGACTCTGTCCGGGCCTGAACGACGTGATCCGTGCAGTAACCTTTTGCGCCGTCAGCGGATACGGTGTGAAAAAAGTACTCGGCTTTCAATACGGCTACGAAGGACTGGTCGCCAAATATTTTCATCCGCCGATTGAACTGAATACGTCGAACACCGATGAAATCCACGAGAAGGGCGGGACGATTCTGAAATCATCGCGCGGCCCGCAGGACACCAAAGAGATCGTTCATACCCTGCGCCATTACAAAGTGAATATCCTGANNCGCCATCGGCGGCGACGGCACACTGCGCGGCGCGCGCGATATCCAGGAAGAAGTCAAAGCGCAGGGGCTGAACATCGCTGTGATCGGTGTGCCGAAAACAATCGACAACGACATCAGTGTGATTGAACGGTCTTTCGGCTTTCAGACGGCGGTACAGAGCGCTTGGGACGTGGTAACCTGCGCACACGCGGAAGCCAAGGCCTACCGTCACGGCGTCGGTCTGGTCAAACTGATGGGGCGCGAATCCGGCTGGATTGCTGCATCAACCGCCACCTCCAACAGTAACGTCAACTTTTGCCTGATTCCCGAAGTGCCGTTTGATCTCGACGGAGCGAACGGCTTTTTCGAGCACCTGCGCCGCCGGCTTGAACTGAAAGACCACGCCGTGGTTGTAGTCGCTGAAGGCGCCGGACAGAATCTGATTCCGCACGCCGATGCAAAAGATAAATCCGGCAATACCAAGCTGGCTGACTTTGGAATTTTTCTGCGCGATGAAATGTACCGCTGGTTCGCCGAGAAAAAGTGCGATGTCAATGTGAAGTATTTCGATCCCAGTTATTCCATCCGAAGCACACCGGCGAATGCGGCGGATTCGGAATACTGCCTGTTTCTTGGCTATAACGCGATGCATGCCGCTATGGCCGGGAAAACGGGTATGGTGGTCGGCTTGCATAACGATCGGCTGGTGCATTTGCCGATCTCGATGATCGGCGCGCGTAAACTGGTCGATCCGAACGGCTGGATCTGGCAGGCCGCCCTGCAGACCACGCGGCAGCCTGCCCGCATGATGAATGATCTGTAAGCACGGAATAAAAAACACCGCCGCAACCGGAACTCCGGTGCGGCGGTGCTTTCCGTATGACCGGTTCATTACATCATCGGTTTTTCCAGTGCGNNGCAGCGCATGCCCCGCCGGGACATTTGCAGTCCGCTTTGGTCGTTGCGCCGCATTTGCAGCAAGCGGCGGACTTCATCATTTTATCTTTTGAGCCCATCGGGCAGGTCTTTGAGCTTTTCATCGGGCACGTGCTTGTGCAACCGGTCATGGCCATGGCTGCGCCCATCAGTGCGATGAGTCCTGTCAGCATCAGTATCTTCTTCATTCGGATCCTCCTTTTGTTGTGGTTTCTGTTTTCCCTATTTCAACATCGACTGAATGTTTTTCACATACGCTTCTGCGCCGCCGGCCTGATAGCCGGTGCGGCCGAGCACCTTACCGTCTTTATCGAGCAGCAGAACGGTGGGATAGCCCTGAATGCCGTATTGACGGGCCAATACCTTGTTCTGCTGTTTAACCGCATTTGTCTGCGGTTTGCTGTTCGGAAAATCCGCCAGAAAGAGCACAAGATTTGTCGCCGCATAACTCTGAAATTCCGGTTGAGAGAACACCTCCTGATCCAGCTTCATGCACCAGTGGCACCAGTCGGATCCGGCAAAGTCTGCCAGAATGGGGATCCCTCGGGCCGCAGATTCCTGTTTGGCTTTTTCAAAATCAGTCAGCCAGTTCTCGGCGGCTGCCGCGAAACGCGCTGCACCCAGCAGCAGAAGAGTAAGCAATACGAACCGTTTTTTCATGATGGACTCCTTTCAGGTGATATTTCCTTGAATAGATTCAAAGTTTCTTCAGCGGGGTGAGGTCCAATCACCGCCAGCTGATAGTCTCCGCGCCATGCAACTGTCTGCAGGTTGTTCACTTTGCGGAGCAGTGCGTCGGCGGCTCGACTTCCTTTCCGGGTTACCAGAATCCTCAGCGGTTCTCCGCAGCAGTTGATGCAGATGACCGCGACGGATCCGCCCGCCAGAGTTTCAGTGTAGCCGCCGAGTAACTTAATATTGTGTTTTGCATCCGCCGGAACCGCGCCGATGGAGAGGTGGAAGCCGGCGGTGGCGAGTGCATCGGCCGGGTTTTCCAGTGAAGCCTNNGAAGCGCCGAAACAGTCGAGACATTTCTCAGAAAGGCGGGCTGCTGCCGGGTCAGGTGGAAGCCAACCGCAACCGCCAGCGAGGCGGCTAGGGCGAGCCATAGATATTTTTTCTGCGGGAAGCGCAACAGAGCCGTTCGCTGTTCGCTCTTCATTTGACGGCGCAGATCCCGCCACAGAGCCTCCGGGCAGTCCGGGGTTTTAAGCCGGTTCGCGAACGCGGTTTCCAGACACAGTTCGGCAGAGAGGTTTTTCCGCGCGCCGGTGTCGAGTTCCGCTTCAAAGGCGGTGGACTCTTCGAGCGACAGCTCCCGATCCAGATAGGCCGCCAGTTTCTGATTATCCAGCGCGCTCATCAGCGGCCTCCTTGTTTTGTCCTGTAGAAAGGGTGAACGGGTTGCGAAGCCATCCTTCGCGGCGCCCGTACTCCAGCAGCTCCCTGCGAAGCCGGGCTCGTCCCCGGGCGAGATGTGTCATCACCGTTCCGACCGGGATTTCGAGAATGGACGCGATTTCCTTATAACTGAATTGCTCCACGGCTTTAAGCAGCAGGCAGGAGCGTTCGGCCGTTGAAAGTTTCCGGAATGCGATCTGAACCTCATCGCCGCAGCGGTCCATAAATTTATCCGGACGGTTCAGTACATCGGCATAGCCCGGCTCGTCCTGCAGGGCGAGTATGGAGTCCGCCTGATCGTCCAGCCGTTCCGGACTGCGGGCCGTTTCGCGGTTGGCAGTGAAACATTTGTTGGTGATAATCCGGAACATCCACGCCCGGAAATTGGTTCCTGACACATACTGGCGGCGGTTGCGGTAGGCCGTCAGCACCGCATCGGAAAACACGTCGTCAGCACCTTCAGAATCCCAGATTGTACGGTAGATATATCCGTAGAACTCGTGCCGGTGCTTTTCAATCGACTGTACAAATTCATCCATAAACCGACTCTTTCACTCGTGTATTCATAAAGAGACCCGTTTTATGTCAAAAAGTTCAATTTTTTAATTCGACCGGAGATTTTAACGCGACTGAAGAAAGCGGAAAGCATCGGGCAGAGCTTCAATGATATCCGTGGCGATCAACGACTCCTGTGTCATCAGTTCCGCCGCGATATCCCCCGCAAGACCATGCAGATAAACCGCCGTCGTCGCCGCTTCAAACGTTTCCATGCTCTGGCCGAGGAGTCCGGTTAAAAGTCCGGCCAGCACATCGCCGGAGCCGCCGGTCGCCATGCCGGGATTTCCGGTCAGATTGATCGCCAGCTTCTGGCCGTGCTCGGCAACGACCGTTCCGGCACCTTTTAACACAATTGTTTTTCCTGTCGTTTTGGCGGCTGTGCGCGCCTGCGCCCAGCGGTCGGTGACGGGTGCGCCGAAAAGTCGCTCAAACTCGCCAGGGTGCGGCGTGAGCACGACCGGACATTTTGCGCCGGCGATTTTCTTTGGCGCAACGCAAAGCGCATCGGCATCGAGCACCAATGGAACCGGGCAGGTGTTTAGAAGTTGTTCGACAAATTCCGGAGCCTGCCCGAGGCCGGGGCCGGCCAGAACCGCCGTTACCTTTTTCCAATGCTTGGAAAAATCGACCGTTAGTTTTCCAAGCATTGGAAAACTATGAACCATTACTTCCGGCCCGCAGGCCTGCGCGACGATGGGGTAGACCTCTTCGGGCGTGAGCACGCTGACGAGACCCGCGCCGGAGCGCAGCGCGGCGCGCGCGGCCATGGCGATTGCGCCGGTGTAGCCTTTTGAGCCTCCGATGAGCAGAACGTGGCCATAGTCGCCTTTATGCCCGGCGCGCTCGCGGCGCGGAATGAACATGTCGGAGCGGTCGATGAGCGCGGCGTCGAGACAGCCGTCGGTGTCTTCCATGAATTCAAACGGAATGCCGATGTCGATGACTTCAACACTTCCAACCATTGGAAGCGCCTCGGGGCGGATGAGTCCGGTTTTCGGCAGACCGATGGTGGCGGTGATGTCGGCTTTGACCGCTGCGCCTTCGGCGATACCGCTATCTGCGTCAGTGCCGGAGGGAATGTCGATGGAGAGCACAAAAGAATATTGCGCTTCGAGGTTGATCCATTCGACGAGTGTTGCCATGAAGCCGCGCGGCGCGCCTTTGGAGCCGGTACCGAGCAGACCGTCGATGATCAGATCCGGATCGGTTTTAGGAATGAGGTCATTTTCACTGCGTACCTCTTTGGGAATGATTCCGGAGCGGATCATTTTTTTGAGGTGCAGCTGCGCGTCGCCTTTGATCTGACTTTGCGATCCGCAGATCCAGACTTCGAGGTCGATGTCTGTTTGGGAAAGTTCGGTGGCGGCGGCGAAGACATCGCCGCCGTTGTTGCCGGTTCCGGCGATCAGCAAAACGGAATGCCCGTTTCGGGTCGCGAGAATATCGCTGGCAATATTGGCGACACCTTGCCCCGCGCGGCGCATCAACTCTTCGCCCGGCGTCCCGTCTTCAATGGTGCGTCGGTCGAGTTCACGCATTTCTGGGGCTGAAATTGTTTTCATGCGGTAAAAATGACCTGTTTGACCTCATGAATCAATGGCGGAGTTTTAGATGCCAATATAACGTGTGGTAGTTTGAAATTGCTTTCAGATAAAAAGCTAGACAAGTTTATCGCTGGCATAATTTGGTGCAATTGAATAATTTTTGCAAAACGTGCAACGCAAAGAACAAGGAGAGAGCAATGCAGGGATTTAGCCTCGGATGGATCGATATCACCGTATTTATCGTATTTGTAGTTGCTGTGATTTCAGTTGGACTGATCAAGTCCAGAGGCGAATCGGGCAGTGAGGACTACTTTTTGGCCGGTCGTGGTCTCAAATGGTGGCTGATCGGTTTTTCGCTGATTGCCGCCAATATTTCCACCGAACAGTTTGTCGGCATGTCCGGTAGCGCCGCGGGATCCCTTGGTCTGGCCATTGCCAGCTACGAATGGCTGGCGGCCATTACGCTGGTTGTCGTTGCCTTTGTCTTTCTTCCGCGTTTTCTCAAAGCGGGCATCTACACCATCCCAGAATTCCTCGAGTACCGCTATAATGCTTCCACTCGTACCGCCATGGCTATTTTCACCATGATCACCTACGTTGGCGTTACGATTTCCGCCGTTATCTATTCTGGCGCGGTCGTCATCAACACGCTTTTTCCAACTATTGGAATTGCCATGGCGTCGGTCATCATCGGCGCACTCGCCGCCATTTACGTAGCTACCGGCGGACTTAAAGCCTGTGCATGGGCCGACCTCCTGCAGGGCTCTGCGCTCATCATTGGCGGGGTTATCGTTGTCATCTGGGCCATGAAAGCTCTTGGACACGCCGATCTCACCTCGATTGGGGCTACTGCTGATCAGGTTCAGCATCTTACTGGCGCCAATGTTTTCGTCAAATTCAAAGAACTTAACGCCGATAAACTTCACATGGTGCTGCCGGCCTCCAATCCGTCTATTCCGTGGACAGCTCTCGTCGTCGGCCTCTGGCTGCCCAACTTTTACTACGGGGGTCTCAACCAGTACATCATGCAGCGCACTCTCGGTGCCGCCTCCCTCGGAGAAGGGCAAAAAGGTATCGTCTTTGCCGCTGCATTAAAGCTCATCGTTCCCTTCATCATCGTCATCCCCGGCATTGTCGCTTTCAACCTCTTCAAACCTGATATGGCTACAGAGGCCTATAACACCAATAACAAGCCGGTTCTCGAAGCCTTTGCTGCCGCCAATCCGCTCACCTCCACAGACGCCTTCGTCTTTAACAACGATTTTGCTGTTACTCAGCCGGATCTTGCCGCGAAAATCGTTGCCTACAACGCTGCACTCACGCATACCGCTCCGCAAGGTGACACCCTCGCTGCGCAAAATGAATTTTTGCTCGCCAAAATTCCCGAAGGCATCACCGTCGAGAAAGAACTCATCGGCTATCACTACGACTCCGCCTTTGGCCTGCTGATCAAAAAACTGATCCCCACCGGCTTGCGCGGATTCATGCTTGCGGCCATCCTCGGAGCGGTCGTCTCTTCACTGGCTTCTATGCTCAACTCTGCCTCCACTATTTTTACCATGGACTTCTACCGCAAGTTCATCTTCAAAAACTCCACCGACAAAAGCCAGGTTCTCGTTGGACGCGCTTGCGTGCTGATTTTTACGGCTATTGGCTGTGCCGTTGCCCCGCAGCTGGCCAATCCGAAGTTCGGCGGCGTTTTCAACTTCATTCAGGAATTTCAGGGGTACATCTCTCCCGGGATTCTCGGCGTGTTTGTCTTCGGCCTGCTGGTACGCAAGGCTCCCGCTATGGCCGGAGTGATCGGGCTGTGTGCCAGCCCCGTGGCCTATCAAATCATGAAAGTTTTGACTCCGGGAATTGCCTTTCTCAACCGGATGGCTATTTCTATGGCGATCGTCATGGTTGTCATGGGGCTTGTGACCCTGATTAAGCCGCTGGTGCAGCCGGTGGAAATCCAAGTGAACCACAGTATCAATATCGAGCCGTCAAAAGCGGCGCGCAACATCGGGCTGGTCATCGTCGCACTCACCCTATTGCTCTACATTCTCTTCTGGTAGCCGTGTTGCCGGATACGGACGGTATGGCTGTGCGCAGAGTCATTTGCGCAGATAAAGGTGCGCGCAGGCGATGGCGTCGGAGAGGGCTTCGTGGTGTTTGAGCGTTATACCGAGGCGTTCGCAGCATACGTTGAGTTTGTACGGGATGTATCCTTTGGCTTTATAAATGCGCATGGTGCATTCCCAGCGTTCGGCCAATCGGAGGTCGGCGTAGTCGAGTCCGTAGTGTTCCATGGTGCTTCGGAGCACACTGCGGTCGAACGATTCGTTGTGTGCGACCAGTTTTTTCCTTTGGAGTCTTTTTTTGATTTCCGGGTAGAGATCAATAAATGTTGGTGCGTTGGCAGTATCCTGCGGACGAATGCCGTGGACGGCGATGTTTATGCCGGAGTAAGCGTTGTCTGGAGGCTGAATCAGTGAATAAAATTCTTCGGTGATGGAGTCCTTTTCTACGGTAACAATGCCGACGGCGCAGGCACTGTTGCGCGCTCCGGTGGCGGTTTCAAAGTCAATCGCCGTGAAAGTCATTGGGCCGGATTCATGGCGGAAAGCATTTCGCGGACGGCATTTTCCAACCCCTGGAAAACGGCGCGGGCGATGATGCTGTGCCCGATATTGAGCGTGTCGAGATAAGGGATTTTTAAAATATCGGCAATGTTGGCAAGATTAATGCCATGTCCGGCGTTGACCTGCAGGCCAAGACTGTGCGCGTACTCCGAACCATCAATCAGTTTTTTCAGGAGTACTTCCGCTTTTTCCGGATTGGTTTCATCACAGAAGGCGCCGGTATGCAACTCGACAACACGCGCACCGGTTTTTGCGCAGGCGTCGATAATTTTTTTGTCCGGTTCGACAAATAGGCTGACTTCGGAGCCGTTGTCCTGAAGACTTTTGACCGTTTTTTCCNNCCAATGTTTGGAAATTCCCGATGACGTCGAGACCGCCCTCCGTCGTCAGTTCTTTCCGTTTTTCGGGAACGAGGCAGACTTCGGCCGGCTGGACGTCGAGCGCGATACGAACGATCTCTTCAGCATTGGCCATTTCGAGATTAATGGGCAGCGGGCATTTTTTAGAAAGGCGGTAGACGTCGTTGTCTTGGATGTGGCGGCGGTCTTCGCGCAGGTGGACGGTGATGCTGACGGCGCCAGCGGTTGCGCAGATTTTTGCGGCCTCGAGTGTGTCGGGATAGATGGTGCCGCGCGCCTGACGGAGCGTTGCAGAGTGGTCGATGTTAACTCCGAGTTTCATCTTCAGTCTTTTTTACGTGCTGTGCTGGATCGTAGACTAGGCAGGCGGAGGTATTCCACTCGCGAACGATTTCAAGTGCGCGGTAAGCGCAGCGGAAGAGATCTCGCAGGTTGCGTCCGTGTTCCGGGGTGGCAGTGATACCGACGCTGACGGAGGCTTTGATCCGTCTGGCCCCGGAAATATAAATTTCTTTTTGAACGGCTTCGCGCAGGCGAATTGCGATTCGTTCTCCCTGCTGTAAAGTGCAGGGAGCAAGGACGAGGAAGTCCTCGCGATGGTAACGTCCGATCAGATCGCTGTTGCGGGTGAGGCGTTGAATCGTTTGGCTGACGGCGGCAATGACGTCATCGGCGGCCAGTTCTCCGTGCATCTGGATGATCTGATCGATACGGTTGATGCCGACGCAAAGCAGGGCGGCCGGCTCATGCTTGCGCCGGATTTCAGAAAGATATTTTCGCATGTAGGATCCGATGACTGCGGGGCTTAACACGTTGGTGAGTGGGTCGAGTGCGGAGTTTTTATCTTGCCGACTGAGTTCACCGATGGATTCGGGGATATTTTCGTCGTTGTCAGAGACCGGAGNNTGAGGGACTGAGTATTTATTCCATGCGCGGGGAAACTGCTGGCACCGGCACGGAATGCAAGAATGCCAGGAATGTCCGCAAGGATGGTTTGAAGCTGATCTGTCATGCGCCGGGCCGTACCGGGCACATTCTTTTCTTCGGTGTCGATAATGACGGCGATGCAGTCGTCCCGGAACAGGCAGGTTTTATCGATTATCTTTCGAACCTTATTGTTACAGGCATTGAGCAATTCTTTTTGCAAAGGACGCGGATCCGGTTCTTCAGTACGAAACTGTAGGATGAAAACCCCGAAACCGGGAGAGGTACGGTTGATTTTGCTTAGGTAACGGGTGACCTGAATGAAAAAAAAGTCATTACAGTCCTCTGGGGAGACAAGGGCATCCTCGCCGAGCTGAATCATCTGGTGAAAGCGGTAGGTGCTGCAGATGACGGTGATAATGGCAAAGGAAATACCTGTTACAAGCAACAGCTGCCCGGCCTGCGCCAAGGGCAACTGTGCAATTGGTGAGAATTGTAGAATAGAAGAGAGCATGAAAATGTCGCTTCAACAGGCGATGTTGTACTTAGTAGTAAAGTACAAACTCACCGCGCCGGTTGGCGGCCCATGCCGCTTCGTCGTGTCCCGGATTAGCGGGATTTTCTTCGCCGTAGCTTTTGGTTTGGATCCGGTCGGCGGAGATGCCAAGGCTGGCCAGATAGTCGCGAACGGCCTGCGCCCGGCGCTCCCCCAGGGCCAGATTGTACTCGTTGCTTCCGCGTTCGTCGCAGTTCCCTTCGACGATGACACCAACTGCATTGTTTTGTTTGAGGCGCTGCGAAACGGCTTCGACTTTGGAGCGTTCACTTGGGGCGATCTGAGAGCTATCATAGTCAAAATAGACCGGAGCAAACATGCCGGGGTGTTCCATACCGCCAGTGAATCGGTCGCCCATAGCGAGTTCGCCGCCGCCATCGCCGTAAAGTCCGCCCGAACCGTAGACTCCTGCCGGGTTCTTTTTCAGGCTTTTGCAGCCAGCAAGGGAGACAACGGCTAATACCAAAGAGATGCTTGCGATGAAAGAGACGATTTTTTTCATAATATCAGACCCCGTTTTGACGTTTTCTCCTGCGGCGAGCAATCCGGTGCATACCAGCTTCCGCCACCTTGGAGTAAAGCTACTGGACGGTCACCGACTGTGTCAAGGAGGTAGAGGGACGATTGGTAGTTAACTGAGCGGGCGGCGACGATGTGTCTTCCGTCCGGGGCCCATGACGGATCCTCATAGTCTGCGCCGTCGGTGGGCAGGTAAACGGTTTGTCCGTTGGCGGGTTGAATGATGGCGATGACGTAGCGCCCACCCGATCGACTGGAACAGGCAATCAGTCCGTTTGGTCCCCAATCCGGGGCCACATTTTCGGTTCCTCGACTACTGATCCGCCTCGGGACGCCGCCTTCACGGGGGATTATATAGAGTTGCGGAGTTCCGCTTGAGTCGGACACATAGACTAATTGTCGTCCGTCCGGTGACCACGACGGGCTGGCTTCAGTTGCTCGGGTTGCTGTTAGACGTGTCAGGGATCCGCTGCGGAGATTTTTGATGTACAGTTCGGGGTTTCCGTCTTTCGAAAGAATCAGCGCCATTTCTTTGCCGTTCGGAGAAAGATCTGATCCGGTGTTTAGGCCGCTGTAATTAGCGAGAACATCGCGCCGGTTACGGCTCAGATCAATTCGGCAGATATCGGGGAATCCCCGCATGTAGGAAGTGTAGACGATGGTGTTCCCGTCCGGACCCCAGCTTGGGCCGACCACGATCCGGCCCTCGCTGGTGAGCTGGCGGAGGCCGCCGCCGTCTCCGTCGCAGAGATAAAGCTCTTTCTTTCCGGTGTGGTTGCCGATGAGGACGATGCGCATGGAGGAAATCCCTTTATGTCCGGTAACGGCTTCGACGATATCATCCGCCATACGATGTGCCGCTATACGGGGGTAGGCGCGGTAGTTCTTCGAAAGGAGCACGGACTGGTCATTCAGGCGCAGTACCTGACCGCCAGCATTCACATCGCTTCCGGATGACGATGCGATCCCGTTTACCCGGATTTCCCCTCCGCCGCGCACCGTCTCAAACCAGCCGGAGAGTCGCAGATCTCTTTCCAATGTTTGGAAGAACGACTGAGCCACTGTGTCGCCTGTAACGCGCATGCCGGAAAGATCAATGGTGATTTTTCGCTCGGCAGACTTTACAACACGCACCTGTGCCGGGGACAGAGAGACAATTGATGTGGTGAGAAAAAGAAGGAATAAAAGCTTGTTCATGCGTCTATTCCTTAGCGGAAAGTCCAAATAGTTGGAAGTGGATTTTTCTATTTGAGGAAGTTCAGATTACTGAAGTCGTGCTTTCAAACGGTAGAAGCCGGATGTATTGGTGTTGGTATTATCCGTGAATTCCGAGGCCTGGTCTCCCGAGAAGGTGGCAATGGTGCTGAATGGGGTGGTCAGATTCGGCGTCCATTCCACATCGTAAATCCGGCCGAGACGGGCATTCCATTGCAACCCTCGGTTGCCGGAGATTTTTGTGATATTGAACGGGTCTGCGGCAACCGGGCTGACTCCCGCAATGTAGGTCTGACGGTTGCTCATGCCGTTGTTTGCGCTGGTGTTGGTCGGGTTGCAGGCAGTGAGGCTTCCAAAATATTTCTGCTCCCACCAGTCGGGAATGCCATCGTCGTCCTGATCCGGAAGCGCTACATCGGCGAGTTCTTCATCGGCAATATCCAGATCATCAATATAAACGGAAACAGAGCTGTCGTTGGCGATTTGGACCGAGTCAGTTTGACGGTTGTTGGAATAGAGCGGCAGTCCGGCGGCGACCGTATTACTGTTAATGCTCAGGTTCCAGGTCAATGCACTATAGTCGCAGTAAATATCAAAACGGGTCCAGATATTGGTTTGCATTTGTGCAGAGAGAACCACCGGCGTTGTGTTACTGTAGACCACAAGGTTGAGGTTGGTATTTACAAAAAAGGCTACACTGGTGTTCGCATTGGTCACCGTCGGTTCNNCATCGTTGGTGCTCGATAGATCGTGTGACACCTGAGATCCGGCAATTTCCAGCGCATTGCCACTTTTCGCGACACCGTCCTGAATCAGCGCAGTTCCTCCACTGGCGGTCCATCCTGGCTGATTAGTTAACGAACCGGTGCTGAGCGCATCAAAGGATTCGGTCAGTAGAGTTGACGCAGGCGCACTTAGGGCACTCAGTATCGAAAAAAGATAGAAATATTTCTTCATAACCCATATTTATAACGTTAATCGGTTCTTTTTGAAAGAGAATTATTCGGACAGAACAAACACAATTTCAATGTTTCGGCTGGGCAGGTCGGGCGGAGGTGGGGGGAGGCGGCTGGTGGTATTCAGTGCGTTTTGCACGGATCGGTCGAACAGAGTGTTGCCGGAACGGCGGGTAATGGCGCGGGAAGAGACAGTTCCATCTCGTTCCACCTGAATGGTTGCCATGGCATTTACGCCGATCGGCGCCCCGGGTGGTTGCTGCCATACCGCATACATCTGTCGTTTAACACTATCATAGTAACTGCCAAACGGGCTGTATGCTCCGCCGCCGGAGCTCGATCCTGAACCGGCGGCTGCGCGGTTCAGCGTGGATTGAATCCCGCTGAAATCAAGGCTCGGGGNNGCGGCCAGCCGCTCAGCCTCGGTTTTCTTCGGTTTGATTGTGTTTTTTGTCGGCTTGGGAACCGCCTTTTCAGGCTCCTGTTTAACGACTTTAGGTGGGGCATTGGTTTTCGGCGGTTCCGGAATCGGCTTTGCCTTCGGCCGGGAAATGACCGGCTCCGGAACCGGAGCGGATTCCGGGGGCGCGGGCATTGAGGCGAGGTCGATAAATGTAATGATCTCTTTTGGCTTGGGATGAAAACAGCCTTTGATCCACGGAATGAGCAGCAAAAGGAACAAAATACCCAGATGCGCCCCGAAGACTCGTTTTAAAACTGTTTTCTGAAGGCCGTTCAATTTGAATCATTCCTCGGCTTGCGTGACCAGGGCCATTTTTTCGATCTTCGCCTCTTTTAAAATTCCTACTACATCCGCCACCCGTCCGTAATTGACGGCGGTATCCGCACGCACATACACCAGCGCATCCGGCATGGAATTCATCGCCTGTTTCAGCTCATCTTTAGAGACCGGTAGACTGTCGAGGAAAAGATTACCGTTTGCATCAATGGTGATATCTCTTCCCTGATCGCTGCTTTTCAGCTCTCCCTTGCCAGAGGGAAGCCTCACGGAAATTCCCTGTTCAATCATCGGGAAAGTGATGATGAAGGTGATCAGCAGGATGAACGTCAAATCCATCAGCGGCGTCAGATTGATGTCGCTGACTTCCCGGATGGAGACCAAGCTGGATTTTCTTTTTCTCATGGTTATTCACCTAAAATACTGAACTGTTTCTGCACATCTGCGGCGAACTCCTGCGAAAAATTATCCATTTGCACGGCCAGCCGCCGGATGCGTGTCGTCAGCAGATTGTAGCCAATGGACGAAGGCAGCGCCACCAGCAGGCCGACGACGGTAGTGAGCAGTGCTCCAGAGATCCCTGGAGCAACCGCCGACAGCAGCGCGGAGCCCGAGCTGGCCATGGCGCCGAAGGAATTCATTACGCCCCAGACGGTGCCCAGCAGGCCGAGAAACGGACCGGTGCTGACCGCCGTTGCCAGCAGCCCCATCAGACTCTCCAGATTCAACGCCGCATCGGCCAGCGTGCAGTCCACGACCGTCCGGATATTTTCCAGCTGGTGCGGTTCAAGGCGACGTTCTCCCGGCGGATAGGTTCCGCCGAGCAGGATCTCATTTCGGTCCACACCGATCATCACCAGTTCATCAACCAGTGTTTTACAGCCCGCTTCATACAGGCGGTTGAGTGGGGTTTCCGGCATGCGCTGCTTTTTAACGAATAGATTGGTCGGGCGCGCCTGTTCGCGGTAGGCGCGCAAAAAGCGATCCGAATCGATCCGCGCGCGGCGCAGCTCCATGAACTTTGTCACCATTGCCGTCCACGCGAAGATAGAGATCGCGAAGAGCGCGATGACAATAATTTTTCCCGACATCGAGCTCTGGGCGAACGCAAAAGAGATGGAACCCAGTGAAAGCAGTGGAAGCAGCAGTCCATTCATAATTTATTTTCTCCCTTCGCCGCCCATGGCGGCATAAGTTTCCAATGATTGGAAAAACCGGACGCCAGTTTTCCAATGTTTGGAAAAAACAGCAAGCCGCAACGCCGCCGCTTTCCAAACATTGGAAAATTCTCTAAGCTCTTCCGTATGAAAAAAACGTATCCAGCTTTGTTTCTTTTGTTGCTCTCCTTTCTTTTAACCGGAGCGGCACGGGTTCACCTTCCGGAGGTGCGCGCCATCTGGGTGACACGGTTCGACTATAAATCACCGGAGGATGTGGAGGCGATTGTTGCCAATTGCGCGCGATCCGGGTTCACCGATATTTTTTTCCAGATTCGCGGCAACGGCACGGTCTTTTATCCCAGCCGGATCGAGCCGTGGGCGTTTGAACTGAGCGGAATAGATCCTTCGGCTACCGGCAGAAATCCCGGCTGGGATCCGCTGAAAGTTGCGGCGGACAGCGCCAAACGACGGGGAATCCGTTTGCATGCTTACATGAACGTGCTGCCCGGCTGGCGGGGTCTCAAAGATCCGCCGCGTTCCGCCGGACAGCTTTGGACGGCGCATCCCGACTGGTTTATGGTCGATTCCATGGGTCAGCGCATGCGCCCGACCGGCGGCTGGTATTCTTTTCTGAATCCGGCGCTGCCGGCGGTTCGCCGGCATCTCGCCGGACTGGCCGCCGAACTGGCGCGTTACGATATTGCCGGGCTGCACCTCGACTACATTCGTTTTCCATACGACTACAAAGACGTGGCGCGCGAAATTTATCCGAACATATCCGCCGAAGAGATTAAACACCGTTCGGATTTTTCTTACGACCGCTATTCTCTGGCACAGGTTCGCCAGCAGTACAACGGCAACTGGGCCGCATTCCGTTGTGCCGCCGTTTCGCAGGTGGTCGTTGATTTGCGAAATATATTCAAGGCGGCGCGCGGTTCGCAGTGCGTTGTTTCTTCCAGCGTATTGGCCGATTTCGATACAGGCTATAACACTGCCTTTCAGGATAGCCGCCACTGGGCCAAAGACCGGTACGTGGACTGGCTGGTTCCGATGAACTACAATGCCAAGCTATTTAATAACCGGCTGAAAAAAATGAGGCAGGCGTTGGGCCGGCGCAGAACAGCGGAACAGCTGGTGGTGGGCATCGACTGTAAAGCGAATCCCTCGGAGATTCGCCGTCAGATTGCGGAAGTTCAAAAATCCGGCTGTCGCGGCTATGCGCTGTTTGCCTATTCCTATCTATTTGACAACAATCACCCGTCGGCGAAGGGGCTAGCTTTGGCAGGCAGCAAGTAAGGGATTTACTTTAATTGCTCCGGCATTTCCAGGCTGGATCCAGATTGCGGTTGAACCGGTTTCGGCGCCTCTTTTTTCTGTTTGGTTTCAGCCTGCTGTTCGACCGTCGCTTTATCAGCTTTGAAGAATTTGTTGAGCTGGTCAGCGGCCTTGCGCGCTTTGGCGTCGTCACCTTTCATGCGATAGGCCTGGAAGAGACCCATCCAGATGCGGCTGTTATCCGGTGTAATTTTTGAGGCCTTTTCCATATACTCAATTCCTTTGGAAATCTGCTTCTGGAGGATCAGGCTTTGTCCAAGCCCAAGCCAGGCTCCCGCCATGTTCGGACAGTTTTCGGCCAGAACGGTATACATAGCATTAGCTTCTTTCGTCCGGTTCAACGCCAGATAGAGGCTGCTGGCGCCGATCAGTCGGGAAGGGTTCCCAGCCTTAACAAGTCCTTTATTCTGCTCAATAAAGTTTCTTTGAGAGTTCTCGAGAACCTTGATGCCGTATTTCTGAATGGCGGGATCCTTAATCAGGCTGGCGTATTCCGGAAGGTCGCGGATCAGAATGATGGTGGATCCGTCAAAGTAAACCAGTTTCCATGCCCGGGAGGAAATCAATCGATTGACCAGTGCGCCGGCATCCGGCCAGCATCCGTTAAGAACAATGGCATGCGGATTCTGTTCCGACAGAATGATTTTCCACGCGCCCGGCTGGCCGAGCAATGCCCGGTTAAGGGTTTCGTAAAAATCGGAGCCGTAGAACGAGAGCCGAGTGTCACAGAAAATTTTCCGACCAGGAGTCTGCAGGGCGATATACCCGCCATCATGGGGGATGTTCAGGATGTGTTTTGGAAAATCATCCCGCGACAGAATACCGGCGGCGGCAACCGGAAAGGAGTCTTCTTCGACGCCCAGCCCGAAGTGAGCTGCGCTGCCGATGTTGGCGTAGGCCCGGTTGGTGATCAGGGCGAACATTGAGCCGATGATCAGAACCAGCACAATCCCCGAGAGCACATTGTGCAAGAGCGTTTCACTGGCCTTGAAAACCGTCGTCAAAGTGCGGGTCAGGTAGTCGCTGACCGCGTTAAAACTCAAAATCATAAACGGAAAGGCAAGAAAGGCGAACAGGTGAAGAGAGCCGATGGAGCGGACTGTCAGAAATGCACCGATCAATGCCAGCGTAGTGATTAGCGTCGGAAGACGTTTTTGCAGGGTAATCAGTCCGCCCGCGCCGAGGATCAGTGCAAAAATTGTTAAGCTGCTGATGAAACTTTGCGAGAAATTACTGCTA
The DNA here is from genome assembly GCA_002423675.1 of Verrucomicrobia bacterium UBA5540. Classification (GTDB taxonomy): domain Bacteria; phylum Verrucomicrobiota; class Kiritimatiellia; order Kiritimatiellales; family Tichowtungiaceae; genus Tichowtungia. The sequence continues at coordinate 8,458 of DINM01000158.1, read as the reverse complement.
AAAAGGGAGATCCACTCCATGTTAGCTGTGCCTGTCAGCAGAATCCAGTTGGCGAGAACGTGACGGTGAAGGTTGATCAGATTCGGGTTGATCAGCGTAACGGCGAGTGCGGCGCCGGCCAGACCGAACAGCTTGGTCGTCAGCGGAGTAACCATTGACGCGCGGGATGTTTGGCGGGTTTCCTGCCAGTTTTCGATGGCGAAGAACAGAATCAGTATCGTACCGAACAGGAAAGACGGGTGTATGTTGGTCCAGAGAACCTGAAGAATCAGTAACAGCACCGCCAGCAAGCCGAAGTTTTTAATGCGGTACAACAGCGTAATAAACAGTGCGGTGAAGAGCATGAAAAACGCACTCGGACCCGGGTTGAATACCGGGAGCATCAGCCGGGCACAGAGCAGCAGTGCCAGCGCCTGACTCAGTGGTCCGCCCCATTTCCTTCCGAAGAGGAACATCATGATAAACGCGGCCAGCACAACGAAAACATGAACCAGCGTAACCAGTCCGGCGCCGCCGAGTGACCAGAGAGAGAAGACAAGGCTGTTGTAGAGCGGTGTCATGTTAATCCATGGCAGTCCGGGTACCGCATAGGACAGCGGATCGGTTTTGACGCTGTGCGCCTGTCCGAGTGCGATGTGTGTGAAGATGTCCGGATTGCTGATGGTGTGTATGCCGGTGAGGGTTAGAAGAATGAATCCTAAGATAACCAGAACCAGGCCGAGTGATTTTTTATTACTCATAAAGTCTGAACTCCCTGTTTGACATAATGGGTCGAATTCTAGTGATTCAAGCATTTTTTACAAGAAGGAATCCCTTAAAGGCCATGCCGTATTCAGAAGAGATTCATTTGCGAATTATCGATCTTTTTCCGGCGGGTTCGATGCTGTGCCAGTTTGGGCGCGCCTTCAGCCTCGAACTCGCCTTCTTCCAGATTATGCAGAATTTCGTTGGCCCGTTCGAGAACGGATGCGGGCAGTCCGGCGAGGCGCGCGACGTGAATTCCGTAGCTCTTATCCGCCGCGCCGGGCACGATCTTGCGCAGGAACGTAATTTGGTCTCCACGTTCTTTCACCAGCACATTGGCATTTTGCACGCCTGGCATCGTCAGGCTCAAATCGGTCAGCTCGTGGTAATGCGTCGCAAACAGCGTTTTGGCGCGTACCGCCGGGTTGGTGCATAGAAACTCCGCAACCGACCACGCAATGCTGATGCCGTCAAACGTGCTCGTTCCGCGCCCGATCTCGTCGAGCACAATCAGACTCTTCGGCGTTGCGTTATTCAAAATATTGGCGGTCTCCTGCATCTCCACCATGAACGTCGAGCGACCGCGCGCCAGATCATCGCTTGCACCGACGCGCGTGAACACGCGATCCACCAACCCGATCTTCGCCTCGCTCGCCGGAACAAACGAACCGATGTGCGCCATAATTGTGATCAGTGCCACCTGCCGGATGTACGTTGATTTTCCCGCCATATTCGGGCCGGTAATCACAATCAGCTGATGATCCGAACAGTTCAGCGTCGTATCATTTGGTACGAAACGCTCGGCGTTCGGCATTTGCTCAACCACCGCATGACGCCCGTCACAGAGAATCAGTTCATCGCTGGCACTCATCGCGGGCCGCACATACCGGCGGCTCAGCGCGTTCTCGGCGAAAGCCGCCAGAACGTCCGCCTCGGCCACGGCGCGCGCATTGCGCTGAATCGCATCAATATGTTTAACGACTTCATCGCGGATCTGCGCGAAGAGTTCAAATTCAAGAGCGACGGCCCGTTCCTGCGCGCCGAGAATCTTGTTCTCGTACTCCTTCAGCTCCGGCGTAATAAACCGCTCCGCGTTTGTCATCGTCTGCTTGCGGATATACGTTTCCGGAACCATCGACAGATTCGAATTGGTCACTTCAATAAAATAACCGAACACCTTGTTATAGCGCACTTTCAGTGACTTAATGCCGGTNNTCGTCATCGATCGCTTCAGCAATACGGTTTCCAAGGGTTGGAAGAATTTCGATCGATTTTTCCAAGGTTTGGAACTTTTCGTTCTGCGCCAGCAGTTCTTTCAGTTTCGGAAGCTGATCGAGTGATTCGCCGACGGCCCGCAGGTCGCGCGCATTGCCGCCGCCCGAGCCGAGCCGCGACATAATGCGCTCCAGATCGCGCAGCTCGCCGAGCAGCTCGCGCACTTGCGCCAGCAGCGTGCGGTTGGCGGTAAACGCTTCAACGGCGTCGAGTCGCGCATTAATCGAGTTAAGATCGCTGAGCGGTCTGACAATCCAGTCGCGCAGAAGCCGCGCGCCCATCGCCGTCCTTGTTGTATCGAGCACGGAGAGCAGGGTGGACTTCGGCCCCTGACGCGCCGGGTTGAGTGGCGACACCAGTTCAAGATTCATCACCGTCGTTTCGTCGAGCAGCAGGTAGTCGTCCGGATTCTTTACCTGAATACGGCGGACGTGTGCGAGGTTACGGCGCAGTTCCGTGCTGACATACTGAAGCACTGCGCCCGCCGCGCGCAGTCCGAGCGGCGAATTTTCACAGCCGAAGCCTTTGAGCGAATGCACCTTGAAGTGACGCAGCAATGTGTCTTCGGCGTTGGCCTTTTCAAACGTCCAGTCCTCGCAGACGGTCTGGAGGGTTTTTCCAAGGATTGGAAAAAGGACTTCATCGTTCGCCGCCGCTTCGGCGACGATGCACTCCTGCGGCGCGTAGCGCGCGAGGTTTCCGGCCAGAGCGCCCGCACTCGACGATTCTTCAATCCAGAACGCGCCGGTTGAAAGGTCGAGCATGGCGAGACCGAAGCGCTCGCCGTCGCGGACGAGTCCCGCGAGATAATTGTTTTTGGCACGGTCGAGTGTGCCTTCGTCGAGAATGGTTCCGGGTGTGACGATCCGCGTCACCGCGCGCTTCACAATCCCTTTGGCAGCGGCGGGATCTTCGACCTGTTCGCAGATGGCGACCTTTTTACCGGCGTCGATCAGCTGCGCGAGATAGCCGTCGGCGGCGTGATAGGGAATTCCGCACATTGGAATGTCGTGGCGTTTTGTTAGAGTGATATCGAGAATGCGCGATGCTTCTTTGGCGTCTTCCATGAACATTTCGTAGAAATCGCCGAGGCGGAAAAAAAGCAGGGTGTTGTCCGGCAGTTCGCGGCGGATACGCCGGTACTGATCCATCATCGGTGTGCTTTTCTCTGCCATAGCCGCACAAGCTAGCAGAGCAGGTTTCCAATGTCTGGAAAAAAGTTTTCCGGACATTGGAAACATGATCGGCATTGTTGACTTTTTCGATTGCAGAAAAGATTTTCCTATTTAAAATTCTCTCATTGGCAAAGCGCATGGGGCGCCCGCCGGAAAGGAAGGTTTCATGAAGAAGGTCTATGGATTGCTTAGTGGACTGATGCTAGTTGCGATGCTTACAGGTTGCGGCGGAAACAAAATCGACGAAAACAAACCGATTGATCAGGTTGCGGCGGATGAGGCCAAGATGGGACAGGCAGATCTGCAAAAGATGGTGGATCAATATCAGGCCGCTATTGCGGACAAAAACAAGGACCTTGATGCACTCAAAGCCAAGATCAAAGAAATTCCGATCACGGAGATGATGGGCGACAATGCCAAAATGCTGAAAGAAGATGTCAGCAAAATCACCTCTTCGATGAGTAAGCTGAAGGACCAGATGGCCGTTTATTCTAAAGAGCTGGCCGCGAAGAAATAACCGGTTTTGAACGGGGGGATTGAACCCTCGAGGAAAATCGCGAAACGTTCCGGGAAAATTCCCCGGAACGTTTTTCTTTACCGTCTCTACACTTGAAGAATTCCCCAAGGCGTGTAGGCTTTCCCGCATGGCTGCAAAAACCGATAAAAAAAATGGCGCCTCCAATCTCGAGGCGGTACTTGCTGAAATCAAAAAACAGTACGGCGACGGGGCAATTGTCCGTCTTGGTGACGAGGCCGGACCGAAGAAAATTCCTTGCATTTCGACCGGAGCGCTGACGCTCGATATCGCGCTTGGAATCGGCGGAGTACCCAAGGGGCGTGTGATCGAAATTTTCGGTCCGGAGTCGTCCGGTAAAACCACTTTGGTTTCCCATATTATCGCCAACGTCCAAAAAGAGGGCGGTACCGCGGCATTTATTGATACCGAGCACGCGCTCGATCCGGGCTATGCCCAGAAAATCGGTGTGGATCTGAATAATCTGCTGGTTTCGCAGCCGGACTCCGGAGAAGAAGCACTGAATATCTGTGAGTCGCTGGTGAAGAGCGGCTCGATTGATGTTGTGGTGGTAGACTCGGTCGCCGCGCTGGCGCCGCGCGCTGAACTCGACGGCGAGATGGGGCAGTCGCACGTCGGTTTGCAGGCACGTCTGATGTCTCAAGCGCTGCGGAAGCTAACCTCTGCGATCAACCGCACGAACTGCTGCTGTATTTTCACCAACCAGATCCGCGAAAAGGTGGGCGTGATGTTCGGCNNGGACGCGCGCTGAAGTTTTACTCCTCTGTGCGACTCGACATTCGTCGCATCGGACAGCTGAAAAACACGGACGGCTCGGTGTTCGGCAACCGTACCAAAGTGAAGGTCGTTAAAAACAAGGTGGCACCGCCGTTTACGCTGGCCGAATTCGATATTCTCTATGCGGAAGGCATTTCGTGGACCGGATCAATTGTCGATGCCGGAACCGATTGCGGCCTGATCGAAAAGAAAGGCTCGTGGCTCTCTTATAACGGCCAGCAGCTCGGACAGGGCCGCGAAGGCGCGCGCAAGGCGCTGCTGGAAGACCCGAAACTGGCGGGGGGGCTGGTTGAAAAGATCAAGGCCAGTGCCAAAGCCAAGGTCGATGGTACCGTTTAAGTCGGGAGTTTCCAATGGTTGGAACGTTTTCATCCCGTTTGCCACCGATGGCGGTACAGGTTTCCAATGGTTGGAAAAATATTTTTTTCATCGGTTGTATTTTGGCCTTATCCGGTTGTAAGAAGCCGGAGTTTGACGGGGCAAAGGCGATGGCCGAAACCGAAGCGCTGGTAAAGATCGGCTCGCGCGATGCAGGGAGCGGCGGCGCGCGGCGGGTGGCAGTGATGCTGGATGGCAAGCTGAAGATGCTCGGGCTGAAGTCAACCATCGACCCGTTTTCTGAAGAGACCCCGAACGGAAAGATGTNNATAATGTGCTGGCACGTATTCCCGGCAAGACGGATCGCCTGATTGTGCTCGCATCGCACTTCGACACTAAGAGCGGGATTGCCAAGAATTTTCAGGGAGCAAACGATTCCGGATCGAGTTCCGGCATATTGCTTGAATTGGCGCGGGTGCTGAAACATCGTGCTCCGTCAGAAACGGAATTTATGATTGCGTTTCTCGATGGCGAGGAATGCCGCACTGAATACGGCCCGCACGACGGTCTTCACGGCAGTCGGCATCTCGCGCAGCAGATTTATGAGGCAGGCGGCGCGACGAAGGTCGAGGCAGTGATTGTGCTCGATATGATCGGCGATAAGGATCTGAACATTTCCCTGCCGCAGAACTGTTCGCGAAAGCTGGTTAAGGAAATTTTCTATGCGGCGCACGAGCTGGGTGTTCGCCCGCAGTTCAGCATTGGCCCCGGATCGATTTTGGACGATCATGTTCCATTCCAGATTGCCGGAATGCCTGTGATTGATGTGATTGATTTCAACTACGGCTCTGCGCCGGGTCTCAACGATTACTGGCACACTACCAACGACACGATCGATAAGCTGTCGGTCAAAAGTCTGCAAACGGTCGGCGATGTCGTGCTGAAGATGGTTGAAAATCTTCAATAAGCAACATTCAATTCTCAATGACAAGTTGAATGCGGCGTGTATTGAGTCTTGAAAATTTACCGCCTTTACAAATTTCCCTGCTTTGTTTTTGCGTCCATCACCTTATACCAGCGTGCTATAGGATTCGGTATTGATTCGATTGGGTAGAGGGACGGCTCGACGAGTCGTCCGCTCTCTGGACGGCGACACGTTCGGTAAATTACGCTCTACCTGTAGAATCCAGCAGTTTTACCGATTATCATGTGTGTTTGGTATTAATCCAGCGGGATTCAATACCGATTTCTTCGGCGATACCTTTCCGCATAGATAACCACGCAATTTTTTGTTTGCAGTAAGCATAGAAAAAGCATAAAAAAAGAAGTTAGATAGTAAAAAGAAAGGATTACGGAGATGGCATCATCTTTTTTGGATCGTAAAAAAGCCATTTTGGATATGCTGACAGAAAACAGCGGGATCAGCGTTTCGATGCTTGCCCAAAGGCTGAGAGTGAGTGTGGTCACGATTCGCACGGATCTGACGACACTGGAAGAAGAAGGGTTTATCATCCGTACGCACGGCGGCGCGATGCCGGCCTTTCATCCGCAGATTCTGGAGCGGATACGTCAGAATAAAGAGAACAAAGCGGCGATTGCCAAAGCGGCGGCCGAAAAAATTCAGGACGGTGAAACCGTGATCATCTCTGCTGGAACGACCACGGCTCTGATTGCCAAATATCTGCTGGGCAAGCGCAACATTCATATTGTCACCAACAACACACTGCTGTTGACCTACGCCCGTACCAATCCGCAACTGCGCGTAACACTGGTCGGCGGCGAATTTCGTCCGTCGGAAGAGGGGCTGGTCGGCCCGCTGGCAATCCAATCACTGGATCAGGTTTTTGTTTCTAAGGCCTTTATCGGAGTGGACGGAGTTTCCGTTAAGCAGGGCTTTACGGCGCATCTGGTGGAAAGCGCGGATTTGGTGCGCAAGATGGCGCAGCAGGCAGAGCAGGTTTATGCGATTTGCGATTCCGGCAAATTTGGCAAATCGGGCTTTGCCCGGATTCTGCCGTTTGACGGAGTGAATGGATTAATTACGGATGCGAAGTTGAGCATCGAGTTTGAGGCCGACCTGCGTGAAGCCGGTGTGAAAATTTATAAAGCGGAACTATAAGGAGCATATTTTATGGCAACAGAAGTTTTAATGCCGCGGCAGGGGCAGTCGGTTGAATCCTGTATCATCATCGGATGGAGTGTCAAAGAAGGCGACACGGTCGCTGAAGGTCAGGCGCTGTGCGAAGTCGAAACCGATAAAGCCACTTTTGAAGTTCCGGCTCCGTCCGCCGGAACGGTGCTTGGCATTTTTTATCCGGCGGATTCCGACGTTGAAGTGTTGAAGGTGATCGCCGCAATCGGCGAGCCGGGCGAAGATGTCAGCACACTGCGTCCACAGGACGCAGGCGCTGAAATTTCGAATACAGAACAAGGAACATCGAATGTAGAAGTGAAGAGAGAGGTCGCTGAAAAAACTTCTTCGGTTCCTTGTTCAACATTCAATATTCAGCATTCTGGTTCAGCGACCGGATTCTCTTCGCCTCGGGCAAGACGTTTAGCCGATAAAAAAGGCGTTAATATTGCAGTAATTCCGGGAACCGGCCCAGAGGGCCGCGTGATTGAGCGCGACGTGAAAGCCGCGCTGGCCGGTCAGGCTCCGGTTTCGCCGGCCGCATTGGCGAAATTTGCCGCACTTCCAAAGGTTGGAAGCGGAATCGGCGGACGCGTTCTTGCTGCCGACATTCAGGTTCCCTCCGCCGCCCCCGCTCCCGCCGCGGCACCTGTGGTTTCGGCAGCGCCGGCCGCTCCGTCGGTTTCGTACAGCGAAGAGACGATGGGCGCGCTGAAAGAAACCGTCGTGAAGGGCGTTCGCAAGGTTGTTGCCGGGCGGATGCTCTCCTCCATGCAGACGACCGCGCAGCTTACAATGCATACTTCGGCAGACGCACGCGCAGTTCTGGCCTCGCGGGCGGCATTCAAAAAGTCCGAAGACAAGGCGGGAATCACAATCAACGATCTGGTTCTCTATGCCGTTGCGCAGACGCTTGTTGATTTCCCCGAACTCAACGCCTACTGGCTGGGCGATAAACTGGTGCAGTTCGAAAACGTGCACCTCGGCTTTGCGGTCGATACGCCGCGCGGGCAGATGGTTCCGGTGATCCGCTTCGCCAATAAACTGTCGCTCGAAGGGATCTCGGTCGAGGCCAAACGACTCGGCTCGGCCTGTATCAAAGGCACGGTCGATCCGGATGCGCTCAAGGGCGGCACGTTCACCGTCACCAATCTCGGTGCGGCAGGCATCGAAATGTTCACGCCGGTTCTTAATGCGCCGGAAGTCGGCATTCTCGGAATCTGCAACGTGCAGCCGAAGCCGGTGATGAAGAAAGACGGCGGGGTGGAATTTATTCCGCATATGGGACTTTCACTGACGTTTAACCACTGCGCAACCGACGGAGCACCTGCGGGCCGCTTCCTCGCCGCTATCCGCGAAACGTTTGCAACGCTCAAATTCTAGAAGGGGAAAACAAATGGCAACAGAAGTTTTAATGCCTCGTCAGGGACAATCCGTTGAATCCTGCATCATTATCGGTTGGAAAGTAAAAGAAGGCGACACGGTCGCTGAAGGTCAGGCGCT
>DINM01000024.1:3482-12170 GCA_002423675.1 Verrucomicrobia bacterium UBA5540 | reverse complement strand
GGAGCGTTCGCGCCAGAGGGTGAGCATATCGCGGCAGCGCGAGACGCTTTTCTCGATCTGTTCAAGATAGCCGACATTGATCTCTTTGCCTTGCGACTTTTTGTCCTTGATATCTTTGATGAGGATCTGGACGTAGCCATTGATGACGCTTAGCGGGTTGCCTAGATCATGTACAAATTCCGAAGATTCTTCACCAAGCGAGGCCAGTTTTTCTTTGGCATTCAGCTGTTCCTGCAGTTGCGTCGTGAGAGTCTCAAGGTGGTCGGTGGCGGCCACCCGCTTGCGGTTGATCTTTGTGCGCTTGACATAGCCGGCAACGACTTCGCGGACTTCGTCGGTATCGAACGGCTTTTTGAGGTAGTCTGTGGCGCCGTGACGAATGGCTTCCTGCGCAGTTTCGAGTGAGCCGAAGCCGGTTAGCATGATGATGGAGACCTGCTGGTCGATCGCACGAATCTCTTTGAGACCCTGAATACCGGTTTTTCCCGGCATTTTGATGTCGGTGATGATGCAGTCCGGCGGGGTTTCTTTCAGCGAGGCTACGCCTTTATCCACGGAGTCGACGCAGATTACATCGTACTTGTCTTTGAAAAGAAACCGCAGGCTTTCGCGCGGTCCGAGCTCATCATCAATCACGAGTAAACGGTCTTTTGCCATGGGGTTTCTCCTAAAATTTGTAGCCGTAGGAAAGACTGAGCAGTTGAACCTGATAGTCGTAGTGTCCATCGACAAGGGAGGGGTACTGATTTCCTGTGACGCTTCGTCCGCCGAGAAAAAGTCCATAGGCATACCCAAGATCAATGGCATGATGCTCGGTTTCATAGCCAAGACCAACGGAAATTACCCCTTGATTGGTATCAGGACTAAGTGGGCCATAGGTGTAATCCGGAGTAGGGTTTCTTAGGTACATGAATCCCGAACGAAATGTCCACTTCGGCATAAAGTTCCATGACGCACCAAGCCCTGCTGTCCAGGTTTCTTTGAGGTTCTGGGGGATGGTAGGCCATGGAACGGCCGGATCATTAATCTTCAGTTGTTGATACTGAGAAAAATCAAGCCACTCACCGTCGGCTTCAATTTTCAATGTATCGGTTAGCTGAATTCCGTAGGCCAGTCCAATAATTGTAGGATATTCGATTGTTGCATCGACGTCGCTTTTTGTTCCCCCCGTAATTTCATCATTACCTGTGTATTTGATTTTGAAAGGTGATCTGTAAGTTGCCGCAAGCCGTTGTTTCTCTGTCATTTTCCAAGTCATTGACGCATTCCAGCCGATTGCGGTGCCGTCTGCAGTTAATTTTGATTTCACTCCCGGGCCTATATATGTCCACTGCTTGACGGCTCCATAGTAAAGATCGGCACCAATCCCAATAGAAAGCGAGTCGTTCAGTCGCATGGCAAAATTCGGAGTTACATCTGCAACGGTCATGCTGCCGGCATACGACAGTCCACTGGCGGCAAAATAGCCGGTATCTTTCCATTCGACTGAACGTCCGTAAGCGATATAGCTGGAGAGACCGATGGCATATTTACCGTCGTTAAACGGCATGGCCGCGGAAAAACCGGGAATGGCGAAAAACGGAGTATCGGTTTGTTCGGAGACACCTGTTTTTTTGAAAGTGGTACGTCCGTAGCCGAACAGGGCATTGTACTGAACCATCGGCTGCTCAAGGTCAACCAGATTGGCAGAGTTGTGAATATTGGCGTTAGCGTCGTCCGCAAAGGCTCGGTGTCCGCCGAAAGCTCCGATGGCCCGTGCACCTTCCGGAGCATTGCGATATCCATCCGCGAAAAGAACCGATGAAGTAAGCAGTGTGGTGATAAATACTACAGCAGGGCTCAGCGCAACACGGGGGTTATTAATCATTCTCGGTATGTCTCCAATCGATTATTTATGTCTGCGAAACTGCTCAATTCACACATATGAGTTGAGGCAGTCTAGTTTTTGAGAATCATTTTTTCCACACAAAAAGTCATCTATGTACAAAAATGACTCAAGGTAATCTATGACCTAACTGTGTGGGATTTGGAAGAATTTGAATGTACAAACAAGAACATAGCAGGTGCATTTTTTGCAGAAAATACCGGGTGAGAACCGGCATGTTTTTCTTTGCAATCTTGAGTGTACAAATCTGTACACCTTTACTATTCTCCGATGAACATTTTTGAACACCCCCCTAAGCACCCTTAATTTCAGGAGTACATGTGAAAGCCCNNGTTTGGATGACTTTTGGGACTCTTTGATCAACTGTAAGAGTGGGATCGGGCCGATTACTCTTTTTGACACGAGTGAATGTCCCTTGAAAATTGCCGGAGAAGTTAAGAATTTTGATTTGCGGGATTATTTCGGGAAAGATTGTAAACCTCATCGTCTTGCACGCCAGACTCAGTTGGGGCTGGTTGCCTATAAAATGGCGCTGGAGCACGCAGGGTTAACCGCCGATATCTTGCGAAAGATGGAGCCGATTTCTTTAGTAATGGGAATATGCAGTGGTGCCGTTGATCTTACGGAACAGGCAAAAGAAACAGTAATGACCCGGGGTGCAAAAAGAGTCCGACCCCATATCGTAGGTTCATGTCAACCCCATGCAATAGGGGCCGCTTTGGTGCAAATGCTAGGTGTTCAGACTTCCGTGACGACGATCTCGGCGGCGTGCCCCTCTGGGTTAGATGCTGTTGCCGCCGCCTCAAAAATGATCAAAGAAGGGCGGACGGACATGGTTGTTGTCGGGGCTGCAGATTCCCCTCTGAACATTTCCACGGCCGCCTCCTTCTGTGCGGCGGGAATACCTCCCATTTCAACAAACTTTCCGGCGGAAGAAATCTCCAGACCTTTCGATGCAAAAAGTGAAGGCGGCCCGATGTCGGAAGGAGCTGGTTTTGTCATTTTGGAGAGATTGGATTCAGCTTTGGCTCGGGGTGCGACACTTTACGGCGAAGTTCTTTCTGGAGCTACAATAACAGATCCTCCGGGGAAAGGATCTCTTGAGGGATTATCGCAAACCATGGAGATGGCTTTGAGCAATGCTGGAATATTACCGGATCAGATCAGTTATATTTGCGCTAATGCAATCGGTAATTTGACCGGAGATAGGATGGAGACGAAGCTGATAAAAAAAGTATTTAAGAGTGCTGCATACCAGATACCGATCAGTTCAATAAAAGGTGTAACGGGGAATCCGTTAGCTGCGGCAGGAATTTTTCAAGTGATTACCTGTATTTTGTCCATGACTCGTGGAATGATTCCTCCCACAGCAAATTTAACCAATCCTGATCCGCAATGTGATTTAGACTATGTACCGCTCAAACCGCGATCAATAAAGGTGACGTATGCCTTAGCAAATATGCACGGAATGGGTGGCGAAAATAGCACGCTAATCGTAAAAAGAGTGTAGTGAATACGTTTCAACTAGCCATTTTAGTTTCGTTGCTGGGGAATATTATTCTCGGGTTGTTTGTTTTATTTTCAAATCCAAAACGGTTGCTAAACATTGGCTTTGGAATTTTATCACTCTTGATCTTTCATTGGCTTATCTCCATGTTTTTTGGATCTTTAATATTTTCAGAAATTCTTAGTCTATTTTGGATTCGGCAAACATCAGCTGCTGGAGGGTTTCTCCCCGTCGGATTTTTTTTAATATACATTATCGTTTCTAATCCGGGGATTAGCGTTCGCAAGGCTTTTTACAAATTGCGCTATTGGCTCTTAGCTTGCATTGCAATCATTATTTTATGCCATTCTTCTATATTTGTTCTATCTGCCGTTCCTGTGAGTGAGGCTTCTGTTGTTGCGTTAGTCAAATATGGCTGGGGGTTTGGTGTCTATCTCATTTTTTTTGTGGCTGTTATCGTGCAGATGGGGGTTGATTTTTGGAAAAGCAAAAAAAACGCCACAGGAGTTCAGAAAGAGGAGCTGTATTTTCTTCAACTAGGCGGATGTGCAAGTTTAATTTTCGGAGTGTCATTGCTGGCAGCCGCCGAACTACTTAATAAGCAACAGATTAGTTGTTTTATGCCTCTTTCTGTGTTGGTGTTAGATGGGTTTGTTGCATACGGGATCGCCACTAGACGCATTATGGCGGCATCGGTTGTAATACAACGTGTAGTTGCCTATGGTTTAATGGCCCTATATTTAACAAGTATTTATGTTGTATCTGTTTGGCTGGGGCGAAGTGTCTTTTCGTGGATTACACATGATCCCACTTATTTATCGCATTTGTTTGCTGCGTTGGTTGTAGCATTTTCAGTTGTTCCGGCTCATGGCTGGATGCAGACGGTTTCACACCGTCTTTTTGCCTCCGCGAACCTGCTTAATGTGAATGTGGTTTTAGAGCAAGCTGCTCATATGTTTCAGGAGGTCTCCACCGAAGCNNAATTTGATGGAGAAATTTTCCGAACTGGTTGAGGAATCGTTCGGAACCACCAAGGTGATACTTCTTCGTCCGGAGAAAAGCGGCGCTTATCGCCAATCTCATCCGATAGTTTTGGATGAAGACCGTATTGGATTTGAATCTAAGAGCCCGATCGTTCAGTTGCTGAATCGGGATCATGAGGCATTTACAGTCGATACGCTGCATCGCATGCGTCCAACTCCTCAGGTTTCTGGTGCGCTCGAGGAATTGGAAAAACGTGGTTCAGCGCTGGCAATCGGCAGTTTTATGCGCAAGGAGATGAAGGCGATTTTATTGCTTGCTTCCAAAAAGTCTGGCCGCATCTATGACCTGCGCGACCAGCGGGCACTGCAACTTCTTTGCGACCAGTTGGCGGTGGCGCTGGAAAACGCCAATCTGTACACGGCCGTTCAGAACGGAAAGATTTACAACGATATTCTGCTCGATTCACTGACCAGCGGAATTGTCGCAGTCAATTCCGATCGCATTGTAACCGTATTTAATCAACGTGCTCAAAAACTGACAAGGCTGGCGGAGGTTGCGGTAGTGGATAATCCAATGGATGTGCTTCCACCTGCTTTGGTTGCAGGGCTGGAAACAATTCTGGATACACAGGCTGGATTTCGTGACAGAGATATGTCGATCAAGTTTGAGGATGAAGAAGTTCCTGTGCGAGTCAGCGGATCGATGTTTCGCGGATACACCGGTAACCTGCTGGGCGCGCTGGTGGTGTTTAATGATATGACGGTCCTTAAAAAGATGGAAGAGCAGATCCGCCGTACGGATCGGCTTTCCAGCATTGGCACGCTCTCGGCGGGCATGGCTCACGAAATAAAAAACCCGCTGGTAACGATCAAAACTTTCACGCAACTGCTCCCTCAGCAGTACACAGACTCTGACTTCCGCCACACTTTCTTCGATCTGGTCGGTCAGGAAGTGAAGCGCATCGATACAATTGTCAACCGCCTGCTGAATTTCGCCCGTCCGGCGAAAGCATCGCTCAAGCCGGTTTCTTTGCATGAAGTCATTGAAAACTCCTTGCGTCTGGCCGAGCAGCAGTTACTTAAAAATGAAATCACCCTCCATCAGCATCTGGATGCCTCGCGACATATGATCGAGGCTGACGCCGAACAGCTGAATCAAACGTTTGTCAACTTTTTCCTTAATGCGACTCATGCGATGAGCAAAGGCGGCACGTTGACCGTGCGCACATCAATTGTTCACTCATCGCACGATAGACCGCTGGTGAACGGATCACAGAACGGCGACTGTATTCAGGTGGACGTCCAGGATACCGGCTATGGCATCTCGAAGGAGGATTTAAGCAAAATCTTCGATCCGTTTTTCACCACCAAAGAAGACGGCGTTGGCCTCGGTCTTTCCGTGTCGCACGGAATTATTCAGGAACATAACGGCACCATTGATGTGGAAAGCGAAAAAGGGAAGGGCACGGTGTTTCACGTGCAGTTCCCTCTTTTGAAAACGCAGGAGAAAAAAGAANNAAGAATGAGCGCATTGCCTGTCAGTATCATGTACACACAGGACGGCGTATTGCTTCAGCGCGTCCGCGGCTATCTTCATTCGCGATCAACGGTACGTCATGTCAGCGATCCGTCGGAGCTCGAGCTGCTTCTGCATCAGCACCGCAACACCTTGCTTTTTATGGATCTGCGCGGTGCAGAGTGTATGAACATTCTTCCGGAACTGATGAACGAGTTCCCGGATCTGGTTGTTATTGCGCTGGGTGCCACCCGTTCGGATCCCGGCCTGAGAGCTGCCGCAGCCGGGGTCTATGCCGTCGAACAAGGCGAGGTGGATCGTCTTCGAATGCAAACGTTGTTTGACCAGGCACAGGCACACCTTCGGCTCCTGCAGGAAAATCGCGTTCTCAAAGAAGGGCTTCGCCAGCCAGCCGAACCGGCGGTGCTCGCGCGCGAGAATATTGCGCCATCGCTCTACCATTTTTCCAGTGCCTTCCGTCGTTTCGATAATATTGGCATCATGCTCGAAAGCATCGTGGAGGGCGTGGCCAGTTGTGCGCGCGTATCACGCGTTGCGGTATTCTCTTTTACGCCGTCTGAGCTGTACCGTTTCCGTGCCGGCATCAAATGTATGGAGGAAACCCGCGGGCTTGAATTCAAAAAAACTCATCCGTTTGTGCAGTGGTTGCAGATTCATGCACACAGTATTTCCCGATCTATGCTCCGCCACATCGAGTCCATGGAAGAGCGACTGCTGCTCGAAAAAATACTCGAATTGACCGGCTCGGAAGCCATCCCCCCACTCTTCGGACGCGAGCGTCTCATCGGTTGGCTGTGCATTGGCCGCTTATCCTCCGGTGCGCCGTTTGAGCAGCGTGACATCGAAGAACTGACGCTGCTCGCCGAGCAGGTTTCGGTAACCATCGAAAACTCCCTGTTGCATGAAAACATTGCCATTCAGAAGGCAATGGCTGAAAACCTTTTACAGGCCATTCCGGTTGGGATCATCGCCACGGGTGCCGATGGAACGATCCGCTGGTTCAATAGCGGTGCCGAAGCACTTCTTCATGTTGCCGCGGCGGATCTCATCGGGCGTCCGATCGAACGGCTCTCCAGTTACATTGCCTCACTGCTCAATCGTTGCATGAACGGGGAAAAAGCCGTTGGGCCTGTCGAGTGGACCGAGCCGCTCACACGCCGCGGACTCTCCATCCAGATCCGCCGCCTCCAGCAGAACGGACAATGCATGGGAGCCATGGCCGTTCTCAATGACCTCACCGAAGAACGGATCCTGCGTGAAAAGCAGAACAATCTTGAGCGCGCTGCCTTCTGGAACGAACTGGCCACGGCGATTTCACACGAAGTGCGCAACCCGCTCGTTGCCATCAGCACCTTCTCCCAACTCCTGCCCGAGCGCTACCACGATGAAGAATTCCGTACACAATTCCGCGATCTCACCACGCAGGAGGTTGGGCGCCTCAACGGCATGATTGACCAGCTCGATGAATATGCAAATCCGTCAACCCTGCAGTTTGCGCCGGTCAACACGGGAGAACTGCTGGAAACATCGCTCTGCAAAGCGCGCACCGGCGATGAAGAATCCATTGAGGTCAGCGTTGACGTGGAATCCGGACTTCCACCGATCGACGGCGACATTAATGTGCTGGCTGATTCCATTATGCGGCTTTTGCAAAATGCCTTCACCGCCGTTGAGGGATCTTCACATCCGAAGGTTTCGCTCGTTGGCTCTGCCGGAGAAATCGGAACCGGACGTTCCGCTGTTATCATCGAAGTGCGCGACAACGGTGTCGGTATTCCCGCCGACCAGCACGAAAAGGTCTTTTCACCCTTCTGCACCACCAAAGCGCGCGGGGTTGGTCTGGGGCTGCCCATCGTTCGCCGCACCATGATCGACCACGGAGGGCTCGTTTCCATCGACAGCGGCGAAGCCGGAACCGTCGTACGCCTCGCATTGCCCGCGCTTGGTAACGGGGAAGGCGGTGTCGCATGAAAAAACTCCTCATCGTCGACGACGATTCCCATCTGCTTGAATCTCTGCGTGCCGTCTTTAACGGACTCTATGACGTGTACACTGCAACGTCTGCCGAAGAAGCCGCTCGACAACTCGAACAGCAGCCGTTCGATGTCATGCTCCTCGATGTCATTCTTCCCGGAGCCAACGGCGTTGAGTTTCTGCAGGTTCTGCGATCTACGCATCCGCACCTGCCGGTTGTCATGATCAGCGGAGCCTCCTCCATAAAACCGGTCATGAAAGCGCTTGAGCTCGGTGCGTCCGACTTCATTCGCAAACCGTACGATATTGATGAACTCCGTCTCGTCGTCGCTCGTGCACTGCATNNCACGAGCTGGCCCGCCGTCCGTTTGTGGCTGAGCCGGACGGACGCCCAATGAAAGAGGTTCTCGAGAATTTTGAGCGCACTCTGATTGAAAAAGCGTTAGAGAAGGCCGGTGGCGTTCAAACCCGCGCGGCGCAGGTTTTAGGGACTACCCGGCGCATTCTGCGCTACCGGATCGAAAAACTGCGCATTCAACTATCAGATTAAGATTCCGGCAACACAGGCCGTCATGAAGCAGGCCAGTGTTCCGGCAACCAGCGCCCGCAACCCCAGTCGTGATAAATCATGCCGTCGTTCCGGAACCAGCGCGCCAATGCCGCCGATTTGAATTGCGATGGAGCTGAAATTAGCAAATCCGCACAGCGCATAGGTCAGGATTGTAACTGTTCGGGGCGCCAGCATAGAGGCCTGTTCGTGGAGGTGAGCGTAGGCCACGAACTCATTTAAAACCGTTTTTTC
>DINM01000024.1:2805-3416 GCA_002423675.1 Verrucomicrobia bacterium UBA5540 | reverse complement strand
GGAGCGCTCATCACCGAGGCGGACAGGAGATGTCCCGCATCAATACCCATTCCCGCATACGCAATCAGAACGCCTCCGGCAATCGTGGCAAATCCCCCGCTCATGAGAGCCATGAGCTCGGAATTCGTCATGCGGGCAATGTATGGTTTCACAATCAGCGGCGCCTCAGTCTGCCCCACAAAAATATTGGCCGCCGCCGCCAGACTTTCCGCGCCCGACGTTTTCATGAGTCGCACCATCACCCACGCAAACCCCTGCACAATCTTCTGCATCAAGCCAATGTGATACAGCACGGCCGTCAGTGATCCGACAAAAATAATTGTCGGCAGAACCTGAATCGCAAAGANNCCCACGCCAGCGGGGCAAACAGCCATCCGAGGATTTTCTCAAAGCTGATGTTTTCCAGGCCAAGCCATCCGCCGACCCACCCGATCAGGCCGTTCAGCATGGCAATCAGTGCCACAAATGCCAGCAGCATTGCACCGACATTGAGCGCCAGACGCAGTCCGTCTCCGGCACCGGTGGTCGCCGCATCGATCACATTCACGGAGGTCTTCTCAAACTGAGTGTTCACGGTTCCTGCAGTTACCGGCCGGCCGGTCTCCGGGATG
>DINM01000024.1:0-2696 GCA_002423675.1 Verrucomicrobia bacterium UBA5540 | reverse complement strand
AATGTTTGCATCCGTGGCCAGCGGACCGAAAAGAAAGGCCGATCCCTGCGCGGTATAGCCGGTCACTTCGTTGACAAAATTTTTCGCCGTTTCGAATACCGCCCGTCCGGCCGAGGTTTTCAACACCAGCACGCCCAGGATAACTTGCAGCAGCGTTCCGATCAGTACGGGGCCCCATTTAATCGCCTTCCGGTTTATACTGCATCCGTATGCCAGCGCAATCATGCAAAACAGTCCTGCCGCAGAAATCACCCGCTCCATAAACACCTCCTGAGCCGGCATCCTAACGGCACCCGATCTGCCTGGCGAGTAATATTCAGGCTTGGCACTCCATCNNGGAGATTCCATGTACGACGTATCTGAACTGAAAAAAGGACTGAAAATCGAAATCGACGGCGCGCCCTGCATCGTCACCGACTTCCAGTTCTCCAAACCGGGCAAAGGGCAGGCTATCTACCGCTGCAAAATCAAAAATCTTTCCACCGGAACCACCTTTGAAAAAAGCTATCGCTCCGGCGACAAAGTGAACAAAGCCAACCTTGAGTCCCGCACTTTTACCTTCTCGTATCACAACGGCGACGACTTCGTCTTCTCTGATAATGAGACCTTCGAAGAAATCCACCTCACACGGGAACAACTCGAAAAAAATCAGTACTTCATCGTCGAAGACATGGAAGTAGACATTCTTTTTCATAAAGACAAGGCGCTTGATATCAGCCTGCCTACCTTCATCGAAAAAGTCATCGCCGAGACCGAACCCGGTGCGCGCGGCAACACCGCCAGCAGCAACGTCCAGAAGCCGGCCCGCATCGACAACGGCTACGAATTTTCTGTTCCGCTCTTCATTAACGAAGGCGACATCGTCCGCATTGACACCCGCACCGGTGAATACTACGACCGTGTGTCTAAAGCCTAAGTTCGAAAAACCCAAATACCCAAAGAAGCCTGAAGCTCGAATGCAAAATGACAAAGACAGCGGGCGGGAAGAAAACGGGAGGCCATACGATCTGGAAGAACGTACGGCTTTGTTTGGGGAGGAAATTATCCGTTTTTCAAAAAAGATACCGGTCAGTTCTCTTACGAATCGACTGATCGATCAGCTTGTAGGTGCTGCCACCAGTGTCGGTGCGAACTATTGCGAGGCGGATGATGCAGTCTCTAAAAAGGACTTTCGGCACAAAATATCCATCAGCAAACGCGAGGCACGTGAAACAAAGTTTTTTCTCCGGATGATTGCAACAGCTGTGCCTGAATTGAAGGAAGACGCAAAGCCGTTATGGCAGGAAGCTAAAGAACTCCACTTGATTTTTGCCAAAATCTACCGGGGTTAGTTGACTGTTCGGTTTTGGGTATTTCGTTATTCGGGTTTCTCTTGGGTTTTTGGGTATTTCGTCATTATGAACTCACGAACAATCCAGATCTTGCAGAGTCGTGATACGTTAATGCAAAGCATCCGGGCGTTTTTTCATTTCGAGGGGTTCATCGAAGTTGAAACCCCCATCCGGATGAAAACGCCCTGCATGGAGCTGCACATTGACGCCGAACCGTCCGGCGACCGCTGGTTGCGTACATCGCCCGAGCTCTACCACAAAAAGCTGCTCGCACAAGGCGCACAGAAAATCTTCGAAATCGGCAAATGCTTCCGGCAGCGAGAACGCGGCGATCGCCACCATCCCGAATACACCATGCTCGAATGGTACCGCGCCGGCGGCGACTATCGCGACATGCTCAAAGATGTAAAATCCATTGTAGGCCGCGTGAGCTCACCCGGCGTTTCCAAGGATTGGAAAATTTTTACTATCGCTGAAATTTACGAACGGTTTGCCGGCTGGAATCCGGTTGAGACTTTCGATGCCGACCGTTTTGACTTCGACATGGTCGAAAAAATCGAACCGAACCTGCCGAAAGATGCTCCGGTCATTTTAATGGACTATCCCGCCGAATGCTGCGCGCTCGCGCGCCTCAAACCGGACAACCAGAAAGTCGCCGAGCGCTGGGAGCTGTATCTCGGCGGTATCGAAATCGCCAACGCCTACAGCGAGCTCACCGATCCGGTTGAACAGCGCGTCCGCTTCGAAAAATGGGGTGAACAGAGACGGGCGTTTGGCAAAACTGTTTATCCCGTTGACGAAGAATTCATCCAATGTTTGGAAACTATGCCACCCTCCGGCGGTTGCGCGCTGGGAATTGACCGTCTCTTAATGGCCCTCAACGGCATCGAAACGCTCGACGACATCCTCCCGTTCCGCGACTAAGCGAACTTTTCCAACCATTGGAAAAATTTCTTCCGTACCCGGGAAAAATTCGCCGGGTAGGGACACCCGGCCTACAGATGACATCTTTTTGTAGGCCCAGTGACCTCACCGGGCGCTTTCTGTTTCCAATGACTGGAAACTATTTGTGTGAAACGGGGCGGAATTTGATGCGGTGCGGTTTGTCGGCTTCGTCGCCGAGCAGTTTGCGGCGCTGTTCGTGGTAGGCTNNCGCTGGAGCAGTTTGGCCAGATGGACACGGTTGCGCTCCCCGCCGGAGAGGATGCCGACTTTTTTCTGCTGTTCAGCGCCTTTAAAGTTGAACTTGCCGCAGTAGGCGCGGCCGTTCATCCGCTTACCGCCGAGGTCGAGCCATTCGTTGCCCCGGCAGATTTCTTCGTAAATGGTTTTGTCCGGCTTCAATTCATCGCGCGATTGATCGAC
>DINM01000020.1 GCA_002423675.1 Verrucomicrobia bacterium UBA5540 | reverse complement strand
GTCCAGCCCTGCTGTGGCTTCGTTTCAACCTCTAGTTCCTTGTACACATGACGGTCATCACGCAAAGCGATATCCCGTTCGACCACATCAAACTGACTGTCCGCCCAATAGGTTTTCGCATCGGAACAGTCGCTCGGAAACAGCACACGTACTCGGTGATCCTTGACCGGATTCTTGATCCGCGTCTGTACTTTCACGCTCTTCGAGTCCGGCCGCAGGGAAACGAAGCTTTCGATCGTCATTTCCGCAAANNGATTGTCCGGATGCGGAAGGTCGTTAAATACGGACCGTTGTGAACCAGCGCCACATCCGCCGCACAAGCTGTCGGAATAAAGGTTTGTGAATTGACCGCCAGACCGTGATACCAGCCGTCACCGATATCCGAGGTGTCCTCGAACATCAGCAGGTCGCTGTAAACCGCGCCGCTTTGGCGGTCGGTCAGCTTCAGTGTGCCGTTAGGCTGAATATCCACCCGAAGGTTTGCATTTTCCATGGCCGTAGCGGAAACCGCCAGCCCTTTGTGCTCAAAATGACGCGTACGCTCTGCCCAGGAGCGCCCATGTTCCGAAATAATCTCCCCTGCACGGATATTCAGCGTTGAATAACCACACGCCGGAATGTCCAACGGCAACGATACTGTCACCTCGGTCGCTTTCCACGTCTGCGGCCAGTAACGACTGCGAATACGCTTGTCAGTCCGGTTCGGGGTCTGGGCAATGCGCTGATAAGGAATTTCATTTCCGTCCGGTCCATAAATCCGAAACGCCGGCTTGTCTTCGAATCCGAAAAATTCGGAAAATTTCGGCCAATCGGTCGGAATCCGGAGCGTAATTTCCGTTGTGCCGCGGAACGGCTGAACATCCGGATTAAACACAGTCACCCGCAGTTCTTTTTCGCCGAGGTTCCCTTCCACATTTGCTGCAAGGGCGGAAGTGGCCTCAAGTGTCAAGCGCTCCGCAATCTGTTCGCACTGGCTGAAACGATACTTCATGTCTTCATGAACCCGGTCAATCGAACAGCCACAGATGGAGTCGTGCGGGTGGTTTTTGATTAGCCATTTCCAGGCTGTGTCCAGAAATCCCTGTGGATATTCTGCACCGATGCTCCCGGCCGCAAAAACACTGAACGGCTCAGCCCAGCGGGTCAGCATGGTTTCGCAGGCTGCATTTCGCTGCTTAATCCAGACGCGGCTGGACAGTACTCCGGGAATCATGACACCTTCCAGCTCAAAAGCTGGCTCTCGTAACTCTCCCGCGCGGCGTTCAGTAATTTTGTCACGCTGAGCCAGCACAACTTCCATATAGCGATCCAGATCAATGTGCGCAATTTCCCCGGCATCAATCTTTTCACGTATCAATGAGTACGTCTTCGAATCAAACTCCAAATGGTCTCCTCCGTCGAAGATCAGAAGCGAGTCAATCTCCGTACATTCCGCTTCCCGCGCAAGATAATCCTCCATTAATGCCTTGGTCTCTTCAGCACTGTATACCCTGCTGAAGTCCATCGCCTTGCGAACCTGTACACTGAAATCGCCATATCCGGCACCACCCCAGCGGTAGCAAACCAACTCTGAACCATTGGCTCCCTCCCAGATAAAATGCCGCTTGTGCGGCATATTCACACCGCGCCAGAGATACGCGCCTCTGATCCCAAATTGATTCAGGATCTGCGGGAGTTGTGAGTTGTGACCAAAAAGGTCGCAACAAAACCCAACGTCCAACGGCTTACCGCCAAAAATACGAGCCGTTTCACGTCCCAGTCGGATATTCCGGATCAGCGATTCGCCCGACACAAGAAATTCATCCGGCTGCACATACCATGGGCCCAACCGAATGGCCCCATCATGTACTAGCTGACTAAATGCCCCGCGCCGTTCTGGACGGATTTCCAGATAGTCTTCTGCAATCACCGCCTGCCCATCAGCACAGAATGGACCGAGAAGTTCTCCTTCCTCCATTGCGCGGATCGTTCGATCCAATAAGTGTACCAGTCGATAACGGTAATCCTGAAACGGTTGATACCATTCACGATCCCAATGTGTGCTTAAGGCATAGTATACGAAGGACTTACTCATAATTACCTTTGGCGCTTGTCAGAATGTTTAGCGGAAAACGGTTTAAAAGTAAACGATATTCTTTTTCAATAAAATCACTTACCCTCGGATTCCGGAAGGTTCCGGTACCAAAAATAATACAACCCAACAGAAAAGAATCCAAAAGGAATCAGAAGAACCCATACTGTATTCCAAGCATGTAACATAATCTCAATAGATATCAAATACAGCAGGAACTGCCAGGGAACAGCAAAGAACAAGCTGATGATGTCGTTTACATGTTCTTTGTTGAACGCTTTCGTTTCCGTTTGAGAAAGCTCTTGCTTGAAAGGTTTCCATAAGCCAAACGGCTTTGTGGTTCTGTAAAAATTGCGTAACGTCTCATGATCCGTTGGCGGGGTAAGATAGGTGACAATAACCATGACCAACCCACTGGCCGCTATTAACAGAAGGAACTGCCACCAAACAGCAAGATCCGGCCACCAGATTCGTTGAATAATCGCCATAGCCAGTCCAGCAAAAGTTCCTGCGGCAAAGCCCATACCATTAAACCGCCACCAATACCACCGCACAAGACCCGGCAGTGCCATTCCTCCCAGAAGCCCCATGCATATCCAGCTCCAGATATCATTGATGGATGATGCGAAATATCCGAAGACAAATCCAATAGTAACAATCAAAATTGAAATCGCATACGACGCCCAGATCAATTCTTTGGGTTTCGCTTTTGGACGAATCCGCTCCTGATAAATATCACGCACGAAATAAGCGGCAGCCATATTAACAGTCGAATCAAACGTGGACATGGCCGCCGCTATTAAGGCAATCAACACAAGTCCCCGCAATCCGGTCGGAATACAATTAATAATTACTGCCGGCAAAATCTGCTCCGGATTCGTCCCCCCATGAAAACTGATGAGGCCGAGCGTACTCTGCCAGTCGACTCCCAGAAGGCCCTGAATCTTTGAAATCAGTTCCGGTGAAAAACTCCCCGGAGTCTGAATGATTTGAGCCAACGTATCCTGCCACGTGTGAGCCGCCACCTGAGGCAAATAGGTTTTAACGGCCACAACAACCTGAGTGAGAACATCTGCATCCGGCAAAAGTTTCGGAATTTGTAGAACTCCCAAAATGACAAATCCAATAATCATCGGCCAGCGAACAACGGTCATCAGAATCCAGATCAGTGTAAGTTTCCCGCAATCCCGATCATTACGTGCACCAAAATAGACCGAACTGCCGCCGGACATACTCGCGCCGTTAAAAATAGTCAGCATAAAATAAAAAAATATGCATACCCCAAAGCTTTGGAACATCTCGTACCCGGCCGGCGTATCTAAATGCATCGGAATCGAAAGATTGAACCAATCCGCATTTTGTGTAACTGCGACAACAGATTGCGCAAATTCGGTGTGACTGCCTATCGTCATGAAGGCAATAACGGATACGCTAATCACAGCGGCCACAATGAAAACCGACTGGAATATGTCCGTGAAGACCACGCCGTAAAATCCGGACATCACGGTATAAACTGTTGCTACAACAACCATGATCAATGCACAGATGATCGGCGGGAATGGGAGAAACATGGAAATGAAAATCCCAGACCCCTTCACAAAATATCCTAGCAGACCTACAGTAAATGCCAGACGGGCAATCGCCTGAATCAGGCGTGCCACTTCAGCAGACTTCCCCTCTCCGAACCGAAATGTCATCCACTCTGCAACCGTCATACAGTTCGACCGGCGATTCCATTTTCCCATATACACCATGGCAAACGCCATGATCAACACAAGCCCGCCGCGAATTTCAATAAAGAGTGCCCGGGGACCAAAAATATAGAGCAGAGAAACAATAATCATGGTGCCCGCCATATCCAACTGGGATGCCATTCCAGAGATCCCTAGAGCCCACCATGGAAGTTTTTTACCGCCAAGAAAGTAATCTTCAAGGCCCGCTGCCGCCTTTTTCTTGAGGTAAAAAGCCAAAATAACCAGCCCCAAGACATAAACACCCATCAAAATATAATCAAATACATTAAACATCCCTACTCTCGCTTTCAAATAGTTAATTAGATTTCACAAAACTCTTCAGAGAGCTGACATCGATCAAAAATGACTCAACAGGCGAAATGTAGGTATCCGGATAACCGTCTCCAAAATAAACCCGTTGTGAATAACCCTTGATATCCACCGAGCCAGAACTGCCGTTCACATCCACAAGCACTCGCTCTTTGGAAAACGACACCTTCACTGTATTCCAAAAGCCAACCTGAATATTACCCACCGGCGTCCATGTCCCGGAAACCCGGACAGCAAGCTGAGATGGATATTGCGCCGTCATACCCAGAATAATCGGAGAAGGTGACCCGACAGACAGAAAGTGTATTTCACCAGTCGGCGCGTCTTCCGGCTTTACCCTAAACTCCAGTGTAAGCATATCGCGCTGAGGTTCATATCCGTCCACATCAACACCGGCGGAGCTGTTTCCGCGGAACCGAAGCAACCCTTCAGAAACCATTTCAACCGCTGCGGGACACGGAGCCTGGGGATAAACACTTCCCGCCTGAACAAACACGGGCGATTTGTTCCCTGCAATAAAGCTAATTAGCTTCTGTATCGGAGCCGGATCAAGCGTACGGTCTGGAATTGGAATTTTTAGATTCGTACTTGCATAGACCACCTGATCGTGCGGATGATTATAGAAGTTCAACTTCAGAAAATTCAACTGTGAGTTGTTCAGCTNNGTTCCGGAATAAAGCTCCCACTGGTGCAGATCGGTGTAGATATCGTTTTCCAGCTTATCAACAACAGCATCGGTAGGTGTTGATATTGCAACCCTGTAAGTGGCTTCCGTATTCAGCGAGAGGCGCGAAAGATCCAGCGTATCCTTAAATCGATCATTATGATAGACTCTCGCCTGTTTCTTTACAGGATCAACCAGAACTGCCATATAACTCCACTCACTGTAGGACAGAGATACTTTGGACGAAACCTTTTTGCCGGCGACCGCAATGTTGATGCGACGGGAAGCATCGAGACTGATCACAAATTTCTCACCGACAGACGAAACTGCTTCCAGCAGGGAAAACTGCCCGCCGCGAGTCGGGCGAACCATACAGGTCAACGTGAACGGTTTGCTTAAGAGCGGCTCCTGCCACGTGGATTGGNNCCTGCCACAAAATCATCACGACCGGTTCTGCTGGAAAACAAAGCCAGATTCACCCGGTCATTCAGGAAAATAGCCGGACAGGTATCATGATGAATCATCAGTCTGCGATCACCGGACTCTCCCAGCCAAAATCTGGAGCAGACCGTTTGAATCGGACTGTATTCGGCCGGAGAAAAGTTCTCGGCATCAGGAGTTCCTACCGCCGTAATGATTTTCGGATCGTCCCTTCCACTTGTTCCGAGCCGGGCAAACATCCGCAAATTGCCATCGGTCTGCGTAACCAGCATGGGCTCCCAAAGCAAACTCTGCTGGCTATCTAAATTTTCCGGATCTCCAACAATTCCCTTTCGGCTCCAATCCCAGGTTCTGCCACCGTTATCCGTATAAAAGAAAACCGCATATTTTTTGGCATGCCACAATTCTGCACCCCCGGGTTTTTGAGAAGCGGCAATAAACGGTGCAACAATCCGGCCGCTCGCCAGCTTCGTCGGGTTATTCATCGCAAAAAACGCATACTGCTGTCCGTCGATTTCGATTGATTCACAAACCGTTCTGGTTTTCCACCCGTCCTTCGGGTCTTTCAGCACTGAAAGCAGTATCGGCCCGCAGGAGCCTCCGGCACCATACTCTGCCTGCGTCCAGATACACCAAAGCTCCTTATCGTTAAAATTATAGAGCGTCGGCTGCCACTGCACACTGTTAGGCGTGGCCTCATCCTTTGCAAACGCATCCGGAGCCGACCAATCGACCGCATTCGTACTTGTCGAAACATAAACAAGCTGCCCGGCCTGTCCTTCTGCCGCCTTCGTGTGCGCATTCCATACAGCATAAAAATGATCGCGATAGAATGCTATAGAGGGGCCGTGGTTATATTTCAGCTTTCCGGAAACCGCATCATAAATAGAGGTTTTTATTATTTTTGGAGTATAAACCTGATACGATCTCTCCTCGTCAGAGCTGTCTGCAACAGCAAACAAAGATCCCAGCACTAGAAAAGAAATCATTTGTTTTGTGCCCCAACAACGTCGACTGATCAACCGATTTTTAATAGTAAAAGTAATATCCTTTTGTGTATTCATATTCATTCTCTTTCAATACGAAGTATTTTCCATTTAATATTGCTCGGCCTTGGGAAGAACTCTCTCATAACAAAACCGAATTTACAGCCGCATAATTCATCAACGATCCCTCATCGCTCGCCGCTGCACAAAAATTCTTACCACTAACACATCATCAGACCATGGGAAATTCCCATGGTCTGATTGCATAATATACACCCCCATTATGCTTAGACTGATTATCTACCCACAATACTCGTCACGACACCGTTCACATCGAGATAAAAACCTTCCCGATAGTAGATGGTATTCATCGGATACCCGTCGCCGATATAACACCGGGGATTAATCGTCCCTGAGATACTCTGCGTTTTACGCAACGAATCGTGATAGTAAATTTTCACATCACTGTCGGATACAACCGTCTTCACCGGGTTCCAGTTGCCGGCCGTGAACGGCCCGCAATCGATCCATGTGCCGTAGTCGATACTCAAACCCAACCGCGGATCTCCCGTCGTCGCATGCGGGTAGTACCCCACACGAACCCGTCCATCCCCGATGGTCAAAAACACAAGGTAGTCACTGTCAATGACATAGTTGTACGGATCCACCACATCGCCTACCTTTACATCCACGGTCACTTCCAGGTTTTCCGCATCAAAGTCCACCGGATCAATATCCAAACCGGCGCTGCTGTTGCCGTTGAACCGCAGGACATTCGTTGAGATACAGTCTACGCTTTCCGTAAGTCGCGTAAGTTCGGATGTAATGGTCACGTCATCACCCGGCGCATTATAGGTCCATTCTTTCTGACACAAATACGGATCAAACTCGAAGTAGGCCGTTCCGCAACTGCCGGCGCTTTCGGGGCTGTACCCATACTGTTCGGCGCACTCATTAAACAGACCCCGCATGTTATATTCATTCAGGGCTGCATTATAAATCCACAGCTTGCCAATACTGCCGTTAAACGGATCCAGACCACTGCCTGTTCTGGGTGCCCCGACAGAAATCGGCTGGCCGCTGTTAAATGCACGGGTCATGGTAAAGTTCGTGCAAACGGTAACTAGACTGCCGTTACCGGTCCAGTCATCCTCCGTTGTTTTATTACGATACCATTTCATTACATCGGAATTTTTATCCAGTACAAGTCCGAAGAAACACCATTCATCATTCATCGGAACGGTATATGCGGACGTTCCCATATCTTCTGTAGTTCCCGAAACACTGACAACGAGACGACCATCTGCCTGTGTCAGCAGCACAAAACCAGGAGCGGTGGAACCAAAGGGAATTTGACGCAAACTCACAACCACTCCCCTGCCGATCCGCCGTTTCACCCAGCCGCAAATCGT
>DINM01000144.1 GCA_002423675.1 Verrucomicrobia bacterium UBA5540 | reverse complement strand
TGGTGAAAATTTATCCGGCGTACTGTTGTTCGCATCAACTGTAGGAATACCCGGCATATTGGCCCGGACAATATCTGAAAGTTTTTTGTATAATTGAACATCCAACGATTCGTCATAGACATGCTGAATGTATTTATCCGTCCATCCCTTCATTTTAAGGTGCCGATAGAGGGTCTTCGTGTACGGTTTAATAAACAACTCCAGCCACTTTTGTTCTTTCTCCTCTTTGGTTCCCGTAAAACAATCTTGCAAACAGCGTTGTTTGCCGGTCTTTTGATCGTGAACCTTTGTCCAATAGAGAGTTCTTACTATGTGGCTCCCCGCTAGATATTTATATCCCATTCCATAGAACATTTCGGCCCATTCGTCAAAATGCGAGAAATCAAAAGTGAACGTGCCGTTTTCATTCATAGTTGTTTCGATCAGGGGACGGGTTTCGCCATACCAACGGTCTTCTGTCAGCAATGAGTACATGGTGTTATCACCATACTGCAACAAAACTTCACCGCCGCGTCGGATCAGCTCCCAGTGGCGCTTACTCCACCAACTAGGAGGCTCGCCGTTGCATAGTTCTGAAGGTTGAAAGGAAAACTGATGTTCTGAATCAAGATTGTAACGGTCATCCAGTCTCGTCTTGTAGACTTTGAAGGAAAACGGCGCAGTAATTTTTTCACCACCAGTAGTGACAACCAACGTACCGCTATAAACTCCAGGATTAGCATCAACTGGAACCCTCGCTTCAATAATCAAGGAATAAAATCTGCTGGGCTCTAGGTTTAATCCGCCGGTCGGCCATAAAGCTTCATTGACGTAAAACGGCGCCTCTCTGACCAAATAATCCATCCATCCTTCAGGAACTTTTCCGCCAGGAACGCACCATTCATGCCCTTGTGTATTTCCCTCCACCAAAACCGGTTTTGCCTCATACAGACGCAGCTGACCAGAGAAAATCTCACCGTCATCCATTGTAACATCCGTTATTTCTAGCTGGCAGGGCAATGCAGATTTCCCAACTAGAGCGAACTGAAAGAACACCGCAGCATTACGCGGTGTTCCAACCGTTCCGGTAAATTCAGGAGATTTTGGAATGCGATCCGGGAAAACACGATCAAGCACATCAACCGGCATTACCTTTATCGATTTGTCACCAAAATCAAGCTGCGTCAGCAGTGCGGGGTTATTTTTTTCCGCTTTCCCGCCTGAAAAATATTTTTCTTCGAGGTACTGCTGAACCGTTTTCCGGTCTGTACTATTAAGCTGACGGTTATAGAGAATAATTTCGGCAATACGCCCCTTGTAGTTACCCGCATCGGATACACCTCCGCCAATTACATATTTTTGCTCTTCCGTGAATACCGCTGAAGGAAATTGAGTTCGACTAAAGTATTCTTCAAAATTATACAGTAGTAACTGTTGATGCGCAGCGCTAACGGTAATTACATCATACTGATTGTGAGTTATTAGCTTTATATCGACAAAATTGTCTTTGGAGTTATTGGATGTTCTGAATGTGTGATTTTGACCGGAATAACTGAAGGCATACGATTTTCCGTTTGATTTAAAAGCGTCAACCCCGGATAGAACGGGTCTGCATAATTCGCGACCAGGTTCCTGGAAAGTATTATAAACAACCATAAATACCGTAAAGTTCGGCCCGATAGACATGGGTTTAGTCAGCTCCAACACATCATTTTCCCCGTCAAAAAGGATAACCGGATGGCCGTTAAGGTCAGATTTCAACAGAATCGGTGCCGTATTTATGCTTCCCGATATTGCAACATTTTTCTGTTTCGACTGATCCATCCAAGCTTTGACTTTGCCCGCATCATCTATTTCGACTCCCTGATCCGCTTGCAGCCATAACTCCGGATCTGGCGGAAGTTCTACGCTTACGGCACAATCTGCTGTGACAATCGATAACGCAAATATGCTGTATAAAAAAACTCTTTTCATCATAGTAATCCTCATTTGTTTATAAAAAAATGAAGCTGGGAATATATACAAAAGACGGCAAACTGTCAGGGTCTTTTTACAGCCCATCTAATTGAACTGAATTGGCGGCGCCTTTCGTGCGTTTGCGAAAATGTTCCGCCGACTTTTTCAAGTTAGTGGTATGATCTGATTGTCTGCAACAAAATGCATCGTCGGCGATCCGGGTTTCATCCGATTTGAGATATTTAAAAAATACAATACATTGGAAGTGCAGGCGTCCACCCGACATCTCCCGAGCTTCTGAGAGCTTTGGGTGCTTTCACCGAAATCCTTTCAAAACATTGGAAGTTTTGTGTTCCATCGGGACAAAAGGCAGGTAGAATGCGTGCCATGAGCTGGTATATCACTCTCCTGGCCTGCGGGCTTTTTCTTATTGGTGTGGAAATTTTTATTCCCGGTGGCGTGGTCGGGGCACTCGGCGCGGCGGCATTGATCGGTGCGGCCGTCATGNNTTTTATGATTTTTCCGCCGACACTGGGCGGGCTAAGTCTTCTGCTTATTCTTGCGCTAAGCGCGATCGCCGCGTTCGTATGGATGAAGTTTTTTCCGACGAGTCCGGTCGGAAAGAGGCTTTCGCTGGCTCAGAAGATCAGCAAGAAAGATCAGGATGAGTCCTTGTGGAGACCGGGCATGAAGGGAACGGCGCTCAGCACACTGCGTCCTGCCGGCAAAGCTATGATCGAAGAGAAACGCGCGGACGTGATTGCTGATAACGGGATGTGGATTGAACAGAATTCTGCCGTCGAGGTCACTAAGGTGTCCGGAAACAGGATTTATGTGAGAGAAGTGAAAGTTGAAACTTGAAATGGGAAATTTGAAACTTGGATTTATAGCCGGACTGTTGCTGGCCGGAAGCACGGTGCAGGCCATTGAGTTTATACAGAAAGACGCGTTTACCAGCAGCAATGCGGAAACGCTCCGCGACGAAATGTGGATTTCCGCGCAAACCGTTACGATCAGTGGAAACGCTCTCGACGATTTATTCGCCATGGGCGGCACGATGGATCTGCGCGGAAACTTTAACGGCGCTGTCTGGTCCTGCGGAGATCAAGTCATCGCCGCCGGACGCTTCAACGACAACACCCGCCTCGCCGGGCGGACAACTCAGGTTTCCGGAACACTCGCCGGCTCGCTGACTGCCATCGGCAATACCGTAAAAATTGATCCCTCGGCAACCATTGCCAAAAACCTGTTCTGCCTTGGCGAAAATGTCATCAGCGAAGGGACGGTATCCGGCAATGTGCGGATTGTCGCCAAACAGGCGACGTTCGGTGGAAAAATTGAAGGCAATATGTCCATTGCGGCGCAGGATATTGTGTTTTTACCGGGAACCGTCATCAACGGAAATCTGAGTTATACCGCTCCCAAAGAACTCGTGCTCTCCCCTTCCGTGACACTCGGCGGAAAACTGATCCGCACCTTTGAAACACCTCCGCCAAGGCAGTTCCTTAAACCCAATCTCGCCGGTCATTTCGGCTTTGCCATCGCCGCCCTGCTGACCGGACTGGTTTTCACCGCCCTTTTTCCGCACTACAGCGCCAGAGCCGTTCAACAGCTCAGCACGGCCCGTCCGCCCTGTATGCTGACCGGCCTAGCCGCACTGTTTCTGATTCCGACCAGCGCATTCCTGTTGCTCTTCACGTTCGTCGGACTGCCGCTGAGTTTCCTTATGTTTTTCTTCTACTGCATCCTGCTGTATCTCAGCAAAATCATTGTGGGCTTCTGGCTCGGCGCACTGATTCTGCGCCGCAAAGAATTCACCAAACGCAACCGGGTCACGACACTGGCTGCCGGGCTGCTGGTCATTTATTTATTGACCGCCATCGTTGCGGTCAGCCTGATGGTCAATCTTTTGATCGCCATCACCGGGCTCGGCGCACTGCTTCTGGCTCTTTTTAAAAAACCGGTGCTGATCATTC